>JAICND010000068.1 GCA_025929005.1 Acidimicrobiia bacterium | reverse complement strand
CCCGGGTTCTCATCAACCCGGAAATGTTGGAGGCCACCGGTGAGCTCGAATTCGAAGAAGGATGCCTGTCGGTACCCGGTCATTTCTGGCCGATAACGCGTCACGAATTCGCCCGTGTCAGAGGGCTTGACCTGACCGGCACCGTGGTGGAGTACTCGGGTATCGGGCTGATGGGCCGGGTGCTCCAACACGAACTGGACCACCTCAAAGGAGTCTTGTTGCTCGAGCGGCTCGATCGTCGCCGGCGTAAGCAGGCCCTGCGCGATCTGGCCGATGAGGCCCTGGGTCTCGCGGGAGCGGAATGACCCTGCCGAGATCGGTCTTCCTGGGCACACCGGAGGCGGCGGTTCCGGCGTTGCGAACTCTCGCCTCGATCTCGGAGGTGGTCCTGGTGGTGACCAGGCCGGATCGCCCCCGTGGGCGCTCGGGTCGTCCCCGGCCCCCCGCCGTCAAGGAGGCGGCACTGGCGCTGGGCTTGAAGTTGGCCCAACCCGCCCACCGTTCCGAACTTCTGGACTTGTTGACTGCACATGCCCCGTTGGACATCGGGGTAGTTACCGCCTTCGGGATGCTCATCCCTCCCGGAGCGCTGGCACTGCCGCGAGCGGGAATGGTCAACCTCCACTACTCCTTGCTGCCTCGCTGGAGGGGAGCGGCTCCGGTCGTCGCCGCCATCTCGGCTGGCGACCAGGAATCCGGGGTGACGCTGATGAAAATGGACGAGGGTCTCGACACCGGCCCGGTGATCGCGGCGGCTTCAGTGGTTATAGGCGACGAGGAAACCGGAGGTGCCCTGGCCAGCAGATTGGCGGTGGTGGGCTCCCGCCTCCTGGCTGCTCATCTGAGCGACTGGTTGGCGGGGTCGATTCCGGTCGTTGACCAGGACTCGACCCGGGCCACCATCGCCCCATCGCTCAAGCCAAGAGACCGCATCCTTGACCTCGGGTTGTCAGGCGAGGAAGCCGCCCGAAGGGTGCGGGCTTTATCACCCGACCCGGGGGCCGTTCTCAATCTCGACGGTCAGCCTCACCAGATCCTGGCGGCCGAACCCGTTCGGATCCAGATGGAACCGGCGGAGGTGCGGCTCGTCAATGGTGATTTGCTGGTGGGATTTGCGAGCGGCGGGCTGCGTCTGTCGATTGTCCAGCCACCGGGGCGACGACCCCTCGACGTCGGCAGTTGGCTGCGGGGGCTCCGCCAGCTTCCGATCAGCGCAGTGGGCGAGCAGCCTCTCCGATAAACTCGGCTCTTGATGGGCGGCTACTTGATTGCACCTTCCCTGCTGGCCGCCGACTTTTCCCGCCTGGGCGAACAGGTGGCAGCCGTGGAGAAAGACGCCGATCTCCTTCACCTTGACGTGATGGACGGGCACTTCGTTCCCAACATCAGCTTTGGCCCACCTGTCATCGCATCGCTGCGGCCCGTGACCTCGCTTACCTTCGACTGCCATCTCATGACGACCAACCCTGACCAGCTACTGCCAGCCCTGGCCGAGGCCGGTGCCGACGTTGTCACCCTCCACATCGAAGCGATGCCCGATCCTTCGGAGGCCGCCAAAAGCGCCGCCGATCTGGGGCTGCGCTTTGGACTGGTGTTATCGCCGCCTACTCCGTTTGCGGCTGTTGCACCATTTATGGAACTCTGCTCGATGGTGCTCGTCATGTCGGTGCAACCGGGGCGGGGAGGCCAGGAATTCGACTCGAAGGTGCTGTCGAAGGTGGAGACGGCCCGGAATTGGATTGAGTCCCACGAGCTAAAAGCCGATATTCAAATAGACGGCGGCATTTCGCCCGCCACCATCATGGCGGCCCGGGATGCCGGAGCCAACGTGTTCGTGGCTGGAACCGCAGTGTTCGGAGCCCCCAATCCGTCAGAAGCCATCCGCGACCTGCGCCGGGTCATCGAGGGAGAGACGTGAGCGAACGGATACTGGTAGTCGACGACGATCCCGACATCCTCCAGGTAGTGAAGATCAACCTGGAGTTAGAGGGCTACGAGGTCGACACCGCCGAAGACGGGCGCGAAGCAGTCGACAAAGCCATGGCTGAACCTCCCCAGCTGATCCTGCTCGACATCATGATGCCGCGAATGGACGGCCTCACGGCATTACGCCGCATTCGCTCACACGGCGCCACCGGCAATACGTCAGTCATCCTCCTCACAGCCCGCGGTCTTCCCGAGGACAGGGTTCGCGGACTCGAGCTGGGGGCAGACGACTACATCACCAAACCTTTCGACATCGGCGAACTCGTAGCTCGGGTGAAGGCAGTGCTGCGAAGGACCCAGGCGGCTCGCGACCTGTCACCCCTCACGGGCCTCCCGGGCAACTTCCGCATCGGACAGGAGATCGAACAACACATCTCGTCGGGGCGCTACTTCGCTCTTATCCACTGCGACCTCGACAATTTCAAGGCGTTCAACGATCACTACGGATTCATGCGCGGCGATGAAGTAATTCGCTTTTGCGCTCGTTGCATGACGACCGCTACTGAGGAGACGGGCGAGCCAGAGGCTTTCGTTGGTCACATTGGTGGCGACGACTTCGTCGCCCTGATGTCGGCAGATCGGGCCGAAGAGTTCTGCAAGCGGGTGATCGAACGATTCGACGATGGCATCCTTGACTACTACGACACGGCCGATGCTTTGCGCGGCTACATCGAGGTAATCGACCGGCGCGGTGAGCGATATGCCTTCCCGGTGGTATCGATATCCCTCGGTGTCGTGACCAACCTGACCAGGCCGATCAGCTCTCAGTGGGAAGCATCGGCGATCGCGGTCGAAATGAAGGAATTCGCCAAAAAGAGAGCCGGCTCCTCATTTGAGATCGACCGCCGCACAGGCTGACCGGCGTTCGCGGTTGAATACCACGATGGAAAGACCCTTCGAGCGCGCCCACATGGAACGGGCACTTGCTCTGGCGTCGGCAGAGCGGCCCCACCCGAACCCCCGAGTCGGGGCCGTGGTGGTGGCGACCGATGGAACCGTGGTGGGGGAAGGGGCCCATCAGGGCGCAGGGACGATGCATGCCGAAGCGATGGCGCTGGCTGCAGCGGGCCATCGTGCCCGAGGGGGAACCCTCGTCGTCACGCTCGAACCGTGTGACCATCAGGGCCAGACCCCACCTTGTACTGGAGCGATCATCGACGCAGCCGTCTCCCGGGTGGTGGTCGGTGCCGTGGATCCCGATGCGCGGGTCTCGGGTCGGGGGATTGCCCGATTGCAGGCGGCAGGCGTGGACGTCACCACCGGGGTGCTGGCAGAGGAGGTCGTGAAAGCAGACCCTGCCTACTTTCATCACCGTCGCACCGGACGACCCCGCCTTACCCTCAAGGCGGCTCTGACTCTCGACGGCCAGACGGCGGCTGTCGACGGAAGCTCGCAATGGATCACGGGACCAGGGGCCCGCCACGACAGCCATCTGCTCCGGGCATCGGCCGATGCAATCATTGTTGGAGCCGGCACGTTGATCATCGACGATCCTGCCCTCGACGTCCGTATCGACGGATATAAAGGCCCACAACCCCGACCAGTGATAATTGCGGGGATCCGTCCACTGCCCGAGCATCTGCAACTTTGGGGACGCAACCCGATTGTCGTCACCACGGCCCGGCGGGAGGGCCCCGGTGAGCCTCTGATCGTTCCGGCTGGTAAGGACGGGCTCCCCGATCTCAATAGCGCCCTTCTCCTGTTGGGCCAAATGGGTCTCCTCGAGATCCTGGTAGAGGGGGGAAGCGTTCTCGCCGGCGCCCTGTGGCAGGCTGATCTAGTCGACCGCGCCATCTTCTACATCGCCGGGAAGGTGGCTGGTGGTACCGGCCGGCCCGTATTCGCAAGTATCTGGCCTACCCTCGACGCGGCAAAGCCAGTGGAAATCACCGCCGTCGAACAACTCGGGCCAGATCTCAAGGTGACGTTCTCGACTCACGTCTCACATTTCACGTCTCAAGGTTGATCATGTTCACGGGAATCATCGAGAACCTCGGCACCGTCAAGTCGATTTCGGGAACCGACGTCGGGCGCCATCTCGAAGTCGAAGTCGGACCGTTGGCTGGGGAACTCGATATGGGGGACTCCCTGGCCGTCAACGGGGTTTGTCTCACTGTGGTGAAGAAGAGCGGCGACACCGTAGGCGTCGACGTGGTGCTCGAGACTTTGCGAAGAACGAGCCTTGGCGCCCTGCTGGCCGGCGACAGAGTCAACCTCGAAATGCCACTTTCGGCGTCAGGTCGCTTCGATGGCCACATTGTGCAGGGGCATGTGGATGGGATCGCGGCGGTGACCGCCATCACCGAGGAAGGCGATGGCCGCCGCCTGACCTTTGACCTCAATCCCCGGGTGAGGCGTTACGTGGTCGAGAAAGGCTCGATCACCATCGACGGGGTCAGCCTCACGGTGGCGGCTCTCACCGAGCGAGGCTTTGAGGTGGCGTTGATACCGCACACCCTGGCCACAACCAACCTGGGCTTGCGTCAGCCCGGCGATCAGGTAAATCTGGAGTTCGACGTGGTCGGAAAGTACGTCGAACGGATGTTGGAGCAGCGCTCATGACCTTTGCCAGGGTTGGGGATCTGGTCGATGCCGTGGCCCGCGGTGAAATGGTGATCGTGGTTGACGACGCCGACCGTGAGAACGAAGGCGATCTGATCATTGCCGCTGACCAGGCGACCCCCGCCAAGATAGGCTTCATGATCCGGCACTCCAGCGGGATCCTCACCGTCCCCATGACCGGAGAACGCCTCGATCAGCTCGACGTGCCGATGATGGTCCGTCACAACACAGATGCCCGTCGCACCGCCTTTACCGTGAGCGTCGATGCGCGACAAGGCACAACCACCGGCATCTCTGCGGCCGATCGCACCCGAACCATCCAGGCCCTCATCGATCCTTCGACGACCCCGGACGATCTCGCCCGTCCCGGCCACGTGTATCCATTGCGGTACGAGCCGGGCGGCGTCCTCAAAAGGGCCGGTCACACAGAGGCCGCGGTCGATCTGGCGCAGTTAGCCGGCCACTATCCAGCCGGGGTATTGGCCGAAGTCATGAACGACGACGGGACCGTGGCCAAGCTGCCTGATCTGGAACGGTTCGCCAAAGAACACAACCTTCTCATTGGCAGCATCGCCGACATAATCGCCCACCGACGCCATCACGAGAAGCTGATCGCCCGAGCCGCGGAAGCCAGACTCCCCACGCCCTACGGCCCCTTCCGGGTGGTCGGGTTCACGTCACTGGTGGATGATCGCCACCATGTCGCACTGGTGAAGGGCGAGATCGGCGACGGGGAAGAGGTGCTGGTCCGGGTTCACTCCGAGTGCCTGACCGGAGATGTTTTCGGCAGCACTCGTTGCGACTGCGGAGCTCAGCGCGATCTGGCTCTCGCCCGGATCGGTCAGGAAGGTCGGGGAGTCTTCCTCTACATCAGGGGCCATGAGGGCCGTGGCATTGGGCTTCTCCACAAACTCGAGGCCTATCACCTCCAGGATCAAGGCCGTGACACCGTTGAGGCCAACCTTGACCTCGGTCTACCGGTTGATGCCCGCGACTACGGCGTCGGAGCCCAGATCCTCTACGACCTCGGTGTCCGTTCTATGCGTCTCCTGACCAACAACCCGGCCAAACGAGCCGGCATCGAGGGATACGGACTTTCGATCATCGAGCGGATTCCGCTGCTTTCGGTACCAACACCCGAAAACGAGCGCTATCTCCACACCAAAGAAGAAAAACTCGGTCACCTCTTCGATGAGGATTCGGAGTGATTGTCGAGGAGATCGAACTCGCCGGCGACCCGGCCAACCTCGTCATAGGCGTAGCGGTCGCCGACTTCAACCGGGCCATCACCGATCGCCTGCTGGATGGATGCCTCAAAACGCTAGAGGCCGAGGGGGTGGGTCGCGTGCGAATTGTACGAGTGCCGGGCGCCTGGGAACTAGCCATCGCCGCCGGCCACCTCGCTACGGCCGGCTGTGCCGCCGTGGTGGCGGTCGGCGCCGTGATCAAAGGCGAGACCGACCACTATGAGGTGATCGTCCGGGAGTCGGCCACCGGGATCATGCGAGCCTCTATCGACTCCGGCGTTCCGATCACCAATGCGGTTCTCGCCGTCCATGACTACGAGCAGGCCCTTGACCGCTCGGAACCGGGTCCCGGAAACAAGGCTGCAGAGGCGGCCCGGGCGGCGGTGGAAATGGGACGACGTCTACGGGGGTTGAGAGGGTGAGCATCTGTTCGGCTACTATTCGGCTCACAAACCAGCCGAAAAGCGGAAGCAAGCTGCTTCCCACCCGACCACCAGCGGTGCGCTCGGGTACGCCGGGACAGGTGGCGTCGACCGCAAGGGCGACATCCGCTTGAGTATCCATCTGGCGGCCGCAAGGCCATCAGGAGTGGCGAGCAGCAAGCAGCCGCTTGCTGCTTTTTCGTTGTAGTTGTAAGAGGAGGTTCAGGCATCGCCGATTTGCGAATAAATGGCTACATAAGGGCTAACGAGGTCCGACTGGTCGCTCCAGACGGTTCTCAGATCGGAGTCAAAAAGCTCTCCGAGGCTCTATGGCTTGCAGATCAACTGGGTCTTGACCTCGTGGAGGTGGCCCCTGACGCCAAGCCCCCGGTATGCCGTTTGATGGACTACGGGAAGTTCAAATACGAACAGTCCATCCGAGACCGCGAAGCCCGCAAACACCAGAAACGCACCGTCATCAAAGAGTTGCGGATGGCGCCCCGGATCGAAGATCACGACTTCGACATCACCTTGCGACGAGCCCTCGAGTTTCTCGACGAAGGCGACAAGGTGAAAGTGACCGTCAGGTTTAGAGGTCGGGAACAGGAACGACCCGAATTCGGCAAGCGCCTTCTCGACCGGTTGGCCGAGGGTATCGGCGAGGCGGGAACGGTCGAACAGACCCCACAGCTGGAAGGCCGCATGATGACGATGGTTCTGGCCCCCTCCCGCCGCCGACGGCGGATAGAGACCAACCACGACGAGCAGCAGCCGTCGTCAAATGAGGAGTCCGACAATGCCGAAGATGAAAACTCATAGCGGCGCCAAGAAACGAATAAAGGTCACCGGTTCGGGCCGCCTTTTACGGCGTCAGTCGGGTCGCGGGCACTATCGCCTTGCCAAGGGCAAGAACGTGTTCCGCCGTCGATCCGGCGACGTGGAATTAGGACCCGGCGACACCAAGTCCGCCAAGAAGCTCCTGGGAATGT
>JAICND010000244.1 GCA_025929005.1 Acidimicrobiia bacterium | reverse complement strand
TCACCAGAAGAGCTCGAGACAGCGTTGTCATCGCTGGGGATCACCCGTGATACGACCGTGGTCCTCTACGGTCGTGACACGGTTGGCAACCCCAACGAGAAGTGGCCGGGGAGACGAGCCGGACAGATCGCGGCGACGAGAGCGGCCTCGATCCTCCGATATGCCGGGGTTGATGATGTCCGCCTTCTTGACGGCGGCTACGACTGGTGGGTCACCGCTGGCTACGACCTCGAGACCGAGATACGAATCCCCACTCCCGTCGGGCATTTCGGAACCACGATTCCGCAGCGACCCGAGATCATCATCGACATCAACGATGCCAAGGCGATACTGGCTGATCAGGGCGGAGCCGCCCTCGTCAGCGTGCGAACCTGGCGCGAGCACACCGGGCAGACCAGCGGATACAACTACATCAAGGCCAAGGGGCGGATCGTCGGTGACGTTTGGGGCAACTGCGGAAGCGACGCCTATCACATGCAGCATTACCGCAACGTCGACAACACGATGCGTGCATATCCAGAGATAGCTGCCAAGTGGGCCGAAGCCGGGATCACCCCCGACAAGTGGGTGGCCTTCTACTGCGGCACCGGCTGGAGAGCGAGCGAAACCTATTTCTACGCCTATTTGATGGGCTGGGAAAGAATCGCGGTGTACGACGGTGGTTGGTTCGAGTGGAGTCAGGATCCTGTCAACAATCCAATTGAGCAGCTGGCCAATTGAACAGTTGGCCTATTGAACAGCGCCTAGCCCGCGTAGATCTGGAAGTCGGTGCCGAAGCGATCGGCGATATCGATACACGATTGGAGATCGGGATGGCGGATCACCACCATCCCGTCGCCGATCAGCTGCTGGCGCCAGTTGCGCCGGGGAGCTCCAATCGGGTTCAACTCCACCGCGGCCACGTACTGGCCGAACTCGGCCAACAATCGATCGAGCCCCGAGTATCCCTGAATCGATCCGTCACCGATGGCCCGCTTGAAGACCGTGGAGCAGTTGTACTTCCGTTCCAGGCGGTCTTTGATCCGACCGTTCACGATCGCTTCAGCCCACCACCTGAATAGATCGATGTCAGAGGCAAAGTTCATGGCGTCGACGGTCCTCCCGCCAGGTGGGCGGGCACCGATCTCGCCGAAGACTGCCTCGCCGTCGGGCTTCAGATACCACTCCATATGGGTGAACCCGTCGCGGAAGCTCATCGCTTCCAGCACTCGTTGACCCATCTGGGCACCTGCCGCCAGGTGGTCGACATCAGGGTTCCGCAAGACAACTGTCTGCTGGCTGATCCATTCGTTCTGCTTCCCGATGAGCGGACGGGGGCGGTACCAGCACATGTTGTGGAAGAGGATCCGCCCCCCCGCACAAATCGTGTCGAAGGTGAACTCTTCTCCATCCACAAACTCCTCGACACTGACCTCATCGATGTGACCGAGGACGCCGATCACCGCCTCCGCCTGGCTGGCATCGTTGATTCGATAGGTGTCGGCCGATCCGGCTCCGGCGATTGGCTTGACGATGGCTGGAAACCCGATCCGCTCGAGAGCATGCCTGACTTCGTAGCTGGTTCGTGCGCGGTAGTGATGGGGAGTGCGCACTCCGGCCTCGTCGAGCACCTGCTTCATTGCTTCCTTGTCGCGAAACGGCACCGTCTCAACGACGGTCATACCTGGCAAGCCCAACTCTTCCCGGAGCCGGGCAGCCATGATCATCAATGGCTCCCACAGCGACTCGACCCTGTCCACTCGTATCCGAGACGCGATCGCCAAGGCCGTTTCGATAATCGCCGCCGGATCACCAAAACTCACCTGGTAGTAGGCGGCGAGAGCATTACGAGCCTTGTCGGGCACGTTGCCCTCGGCCTGATCGCCCAACCCAATCACATTGGCGCCTACCTCGGCCAGCCCTCGCACAAAGTCGGTCATCTCGGTCGGGAAACCAGGCGAGAGGAAGAGGACGTTCATCCCAACTCGACTTCGACGTTGCTGATGATTGCGGCTATCGCTCGTTCAACCACCGCCGTCTGCGGATGACGGACGATCACATAACCCTCGCCTTCGTAGTGCCCGCTTCCCGCTTGACCTTCTTGGGGAAGTTTGACCTCGATGACCAAGCCCGCCACCTCTGATTGTGCCCGTTCCAGTCCGTGGATGGCTTTGACCCGACCCGTCCCCTGACCGCGTAGATAGGCGGCCCCGACTGCGAAGACCCGTTGCGGCGGGGAGAATTTGCCGTAGACCATCAGCCCGGCCCATGCCTTGTAGAGATCGAAGTCGTGTGCGTATGAGATCAAAGTTGAGAACTGAGCTCCCGGGGGTCTCACCGCCGCCTCCGAGATCGCAACACTGCTATCGGCGCGGCGGAACCATTCGAGATGGACCAGCCCGGTCTTGAGCCCAAGCGCCGCTATGGCCGCCGGGCCTGCCTCCCTGATCCCCGCGTATTCGGGCCCACCTATGTCGCGCGGGAGAATGGCGGCCCATTGGATCCACGGGTTCTCCATGACCTCGAGCGGGGTCGGGTGATATCGGGTGATGCTCCACCAGATAGCCTCGCCATCGAGGAAGACGCAGTCGAAGGCGTGCTCATCGCCAACGATGAACTCCTCAAGCAGAGTGGGTTCATCGGGGCTCGGTGGCGACCAGTGCAACCAATCCTCCACCTGTTGGGGAGTGTTGAGCCTGAAGGTGTTTCGGCTACCGGACCCCGCCGGAGGTTTGGCTACAACCGGCAAGCCGATCTCCGACACAAACTGCCGAGCAGTGCGGGCATCGCCCACCAATCGATGGCGAGCGCAGGGAAGATCGTGTTCACGGAGGACCCGCTTCATACGGTTCTTGTCGCGGAAGTTGGCCGCAGTGTTGGGGTCGACCCCTTCGATACCGAGAATCTCCCGTACCTCGGCCAGGGGAACCTGGAGCTCTTCCAGCGGCCCCAGGATCGTGCTCACCCCGCCCAATTGGGAACCGAGGGCCTGCACCGCTTGCAGGAGCTGTCCGGTCTCCAGTGCATTGCCCACCTGGTAGTGAGCGGCAAGACGCGATCGAATCTCAGGGGGGAGCTTGTCGACCGGATCATGGCTGACCAGGCCGACCCCAACTCCCGGTAGCTCGGCAACGGCAGCCATGAAACGGTTAGTGGTGGGCAGAAAGTAGGGAGCGACAAAGACGACTCCGGCCACCCGCGGCACGGTAGCGGGCACCGACCCGCGCCTGTCGTGGCTCTGGCAGAATCGCAGATCGGTGAGGGTCCTGTTCGTCGCCGCCGAGGTGGCTCCGTATTCGAAGACCGGAGGCTTAGCCGACGTCGCCTCCGCCCTGCCTGGTGCCCTCAGCGAACTCGGTCATGAACTGATGGTGGTAACGCCCCTCTACGACACCATCGATCAAAGGACCCACCCTCTCCACCCTGTCTACGACGACATCGAGGTTCGGGTTGGCGACAGGAGAGCTGCATTCTCCGCATGGTTGGCGCCCGATGGCCGCACCTGGTTTATCGACCTGCCAGACCTGTACCACCGGGGCTCGATATACACGGGCGACGCCGACGAGCATCTCCGTGTCCTGCTACTGACGAAGGCCGCCTTCGAGTTATGCCGCCGCCGGAGTTGGTCGCCCCACATCGCTCATGCCAACGACTGGCACACCGCCCTGTTGCCCC
>JAICND010000434.1 GCA_025929005.1 Acidimicrobiia bacterium | reverse complement strand
GGTGGTTTTCGCTGGGGCTTTCTGCCAGCGATGCTGGTGGTGGCGCTCTGGCATTGGAGAGCTACCTGGCCATTGCAGGTGTCGCCCGAGCAGGCTTTGAGCGTGGCCGCCGCCATGGCTCCCTTTCCGATCGGGCACAGTTCGGCAGCAGTGACCTTCCATGGAATTCGCGCTAGGCCACGCTGGCACGTGATCCTCTACGACGCCGGAGACCCACCAGCGTCGCGGGCCCTGATCGTGGTCGATGCAGTCGACGGGCGGACCATCGGCGAACCCTACGTTGAAGAACTCAGGGTCGCTGGCTGATGGGAACGAAGTCGCGGGCGGTGGGACCTACATAGACCTGTTGGGGGCGAAAGATCCTCGTGTGGGGGTCTTCAGCTCCCTCCTTCCACTGAGCCAGCCAACCCGGCAGGCGACCAAGGGCAAATAGAACCGTGAACATGTCCGTCGGGAAACCGAGGGCGCGGTAGATGATGCCCGAGTAGAAGTCGACGTTGGGGTAGAGGCGCCGTTCGATGAAGTAATCATCCGACAACGCCACCCGCTCCAATTCAAAGGCGATGTTGAGCAGCGGGTCGTCGATGCCGAGTTTGGCTAGGACATCTTCGGCTGCTCTCTTAATGATCTGGGCCCTGGGATCGAAGTTCTTGTAGATGCGGTGTCCGAATCCCATCAGACGGAAGGGATCCGAACGATCCTTCGCCCTTTCGATGAAGTAGGAGACGTCCCCTCCCGCTGCCTCCATGGTCTCGAGCATCTCAAGGACTTCCTGGTTGGCTCCGCCATGACGGGGACCCGACAGAGCCAGGACCCCGGCCGCCACCGAACTGAAGATGTTGGCCTCTCCCGATCCGACCAGCTTGACGGCGGTGGCGGAGCAGTTCTGGCCATGGTCGGCATGAAGGATGAGGAGGACGTTGAGGGCAGCGACCACGACGGGGTCGGGGATGTATTCCTCGGTGGGAAGGGAATGGACCATGTATAGGAAGTTGGACGGGTAGTCGAGGTCGTTGTGCGGATAGATGTAGGGCTGGTGGACCCGGTACTTGTAAAGCCAGGCGATCATCGTCGGCATCTTCGCCAGCAGACGTCGGCACGACACCTCCACCGACTTGGGGTCGCGGGGGTCGAGGGCGTCGGGGTAATAGGTGGCCAGGGCCGATGTCGCCGAGGCCAGGATTTGCATCGGATGAGCGTTGTGAGGGAACGCCTCGAACAAGTGCTTCATGTCTTCCCGCAGCAGCGTGTGCCGGGTCACTGATCCTGTGAAAGCATCTAGTTCATGGCGATTGGGAAGCTCGCCATAAAGGAGGAGATAGGCGACTTCGAGGAAGGTTGCCTGCTGGGCAAGTTGCTCGATGGGATAACCGCGGTACCTCAGGATGCCGGCTTCGCCATCGATGAAGCTGACGCTGCTTTCGCTCTCGGCGGTGTTGCCGAATCCCCGGTCGAGGGTGAAGAGGCCCGTCTCGGCCGCGAGCCTGGATATGTCGACGCCTGATTCTGTCTCCGAACCCTTGATGACTGGAAGTTTGACTTCGCGGTCACCGTACCGAATCGTTGCTTCAGACATCGTGGTGGATCACTCGGATTCCTTCTTGCTGGCTGCGATGACTTTGGTGGCTTCCTGGTGGGGCATCTCGGCGTAGTGGTCGAAGCTGACCTCGAAGGTGCCGCGTCCTGACGTCATCGAGCGGAGATCGGCGGCATACCTCTGCACCTCGGCCATCGGTATCTCGGCCTCGATCACCCGGGCGCCTCCATCCGAGTCCATGCCGAGAACCCGTCCACGCTTTGAGTTGATGTCTCCCATCACGTCACCTGTGTGCTCCTCGGGCACCCGGATCGTCAGCTTCATGATGGGCTCTAACAGGACTCCGCGCAGGTTGGGGGCGGCGGCCTTGACTGCCTGTATGCCGGCCATTCGAAAGGACAACTCGTCGGAATCCACAGCATGGAACTTCCCGTCGTTGACCTCGGCCGCAACGTCGATCACCGGATAACCCGCCAGGATCCCTCTCTGTAACGCCTCCTGGATTCCCCGATCGACCGCCGGGATGAACTGGCGGGGAATGGCTCCGCCCTTGACGGCGTCGATGAATTCGTAACCCGTCCCCCGCGGAAGCGGGGAGAACTTGACGTTGGCCACCCCGAACTGGCCGCGACCACCCGACTGTTTCTTGTGCTTGCCCTCAGCCTCGGCAGAAGACGTGATCGTCTCTCGGTAAGGGATCTTGG
The DNA here is from genome assembly GCA_025929005.1 of Acidimicrobiia bacterium. Classification (GTDB taxonomy): domain Bacteria; phylum Actinomycetota; class Acidimicrobiia; order Spongiisociales; family ZC4RG35; genus JAICND01. The sequence goes on along the minus strand of JAICND010000434.1, from coordinate 83 downwards.
GGAGAGCAGTTTCCACGTCGACCCCAAACTTGCGATGGATGCGCGCGATGGTGACATCGAGGTGAGTGTCGCCCAGACCTGCC
>JAICND010000390.1 GCA_025929005.1 Acidimicrobiia bacterium | reverse complement strand
GCCTTCCGTAGTTTTCAAAGACAGCCGGCACAACGAGAGCGCCCACTCGAAGCGCAGCTTCGTCGTTTCATGGGCACACTCTCCGGGCGCAAGATCCGCTACGGCCGCCTCATGGTTGAGGCCTTGGATCTATCCCGAGTACCGCGGCCGCTGGACCTTGTGTTGAGACGCGTGTGAGTAGCCGACGGAGGGCGGGGCTCCCTGACTCAGGCGTGGAGTGATCAACGCCGACGGCGGCGTCCCTCGGCACTGACCGTCCGAGCGGGTAGATCGACGACCTTCGCTAGCTCCAAATACGGATCGGTCTTGTGAGGTATCGCCATGGCGGCTACGAAGTGCTCCTGGAACCTCGGTTCAACCGCGGTCTCCACCTTCTCCACTCGCAAGGCAACCTCTTCGATCTCTCGACGCGCCACCCCCGACAAGAGCGCCATCATCGCCCCCACGCCGGCGGCGTTGCCAGCGGCCGATACCCGGGCAAGGTCACAGTCGGGGATCATCCCCAGCACCATCGCGTATATCGGGTCGATGTGCGATCCGAAGGCTCCGGCTAGCCGGATCTGATCGACCTGGTCGACGCCGTAGTGATCCATCAAGAGACGAGCACCGGCATGCAGCGCTGCTTTGGCCAGTTGGATGGCCCGGACGTCGTTCTGGGTGACTTCGATCCGTGGCTCCTCGCTCAACACATAGGAAAAGGTGCGGTCGTGTCTGACAACTCGATCCGACTCCGGTCGCTCGACGATGGTGCCATCGGAGGCAATCACCCCGGCTAGGAACAACTCCGCTATCACCTCGATGATCCCCGACCCGCAGATACCGGTCACGACCGACGCATCGAATCCTTCCTCATCCGACCACGGCTCCTGTCCGATCACCTGGAATCGCGGCTCCACCGTCTCCCTGTCGACCCGGACCCGTTCGATGGCACCAGGCGCCGCTCTTTGGCCCGAGGAGATCTGAGCACCTTCGAAGGCGGGCCCGGTGGGGCTCGAGGCCGCCAGCAACCGGTTCCGGTTCCCAAGCACCAACTCGGCGTTGGTGCCGACATCAACCAGCAATTGCAGATCGTCACGGCGATGAGGTCCTTCGGATAAAACCGCTCCCGCCGCGTCGGCTCCCACGTGACCGGCGATGCAGGGAAGGGTGTAGACCCGGGCACCGGGGTGCACGGACAAACCGAGCAACGCCGCCGGGGTGTGGAGGGCCGAAGTTGTCACCAAGGCAAAGGGAGCGGTTCCGAGCTCGCGGGGGTCGAGACCGAGCACCAGGTGATGCATGATCGGGTTTCCGACCACGGTTAGTTCGAGGATGTCCGTGCGATCCACCCCGGCAGCCGAAACCAGCTCTCCGATCAGATCGTCGAGGGCGCCGCGGACGACACTGGTGAGTCGCTCGGCCCCGCCCTCGTTCATCATGACGTAGGAGACCCTGCTCATTAGGTCCTCCCCGAAACCGATCTGGGGATTCATTCGTCCCGAAGACGCCAGTACTGCACCGGTGAGCAGATCGCAGAGATGACCGGCGATGGTGGTGGAGCCGACATCAAAGGCGGCCCCCAACGCCACATCGCGAAAACCGGGCCAGATCCCGATGATCTCGGACTCGTCACGCACGGCAACTGTGACCTTCCAATCTCCCTTGCGCAACGTCGTCTGCAACCGCTGGAGCACATACGGGACCACTGACAAGCCACGAAGTTGCCATTGTGTGGAGAGGGCCTCCTGGACCCTTTCGAGGTCACCGGTCGGGCTGGCAAGGTCGGGCTCGGTCACTTCTATGTAGTGGAGGCGTACAACCGGATCGACCGGCAGGGCGTCGACTCCCGCACGTTTCCGCACCACCTGGCGATGTACCTGGCTGTCGGAGGGAACGTCGATGACGACGTCGTCGACGATCAACGCCGCGCATCCGAGTCGACGACCCTCCCCCAAGGGGCGTCTGGCGTGGTAATCGGTCTCGGTGGCCGCCCGGGCCGACAACCGATCATCCCTGGCTTCCATACCCGGCCGACTGCCCACGGTCACCTGGCAGCGACCACAAATCCCGCGGCCGCCGCAAACCGAATCCAGATCTACACCCAGCGACCGGGCGGCGTCGAGCACCGACGTTCCCTCAGGGAATGACCCCCGGCGCCCCGAAGGCGTGAAGACCACCTGCTTGGCCATTACAGGCTCAGCCTCGACGGCGGCGGTTCTCCCGGCGGCGGGAGTCCTCGCCTGCCGCCGGCGGTTCCCGGTAGGTGCGGATCCAGGTGGAACAGTTGAGGTCATGACCGGCGAGGACGTCCGCGGCCAGAATCGCCTGCCGGATCTCTGATTCCAATGGATTGGTGATGGCCGATGTCATCCCCGCTCCGATCGCCATCGAGAGAAAAGCCGCGTTGATCCCGGCGCGGTTGGGCAGCCCGAACGAGACGTTGGAGGCGCCACAAGTGGTGTTGACCCCGAGTTCATTACGAAGCCGGCCGACGAGGTGAAACACCTGACGTCCGGCCGTGCTGATCGCTCCGATCGGCATTACCAGGGGATCGACAATGATGTCCTCCTTGGCGATGCCGTAGTCGGCCGCTC
>JAICND010000198.1 GCA_025929005.1 Acidimicrobiia bacterium | reverse complement strand
GCAGCAGGCGTTCGACGCTCTCCTGGCTGTCGGAGAAGCTGATGGGATCTGACCACTCGGTCGCGGACCCGGCGGCGGTGGAGTGCCCGGTGCTGTTGACCAAAGGAACGGAGACAGGGAGAGAGGAACGGAGCGTTGTCGACGTGCTTGCGCTGCACCTCCCCAACGCCAGAGTGGTTGAGCTGGAGGGCAGCCATGCTCACCATATCGAAAGCATTGACCAGTTCCTCGAAGCACTCGAGAGTCACCTCCAGGCCAGCCTGACCGTCGGACCAGGTGTCAGTACCTACTGAGGACAGAACCAGGACAAACCACCCGGCACCGGCTGACATGACGACGTACTCGTTAGCACCCGTTCTCGATCATCCCGGCAGCGGACGCTCGACCTCGGGGAGAGTTCAGGATCAATGGACTCCGCCCTCACGACTAGGACGGGTTCCAAGTATCACCCTCAATCCAGGCACTTTGCTCGAGAACGTCCCCATGACAAATGACACAGCCACGCCGACAACAGTGACCAGACCGAATTTGGCGAAGACTGGAAGGTCGACGGCCAATAATCCTGCCTGCAGGCCGGAGACGACCCATAGATGGAGGATGTAGGCGGCGTAGCTGGCGGTGGCCATTGCAGTGAGCAGCCGGTGAGGTCGGTGGATCTGCTCCCGCAGAAGCACGACGAGGCCGACGGATAGTCCGGCTGCGATCGACGCGCTCAAGGTGGCGAGTAGAAGGGTTCGTGGGTTTGTGCCGCCCGTGGCAACCAGGTCGTCCCACCTACCGACGGCTTCGAGCACGTATATCGAGGCCGCAGACGTCAGTCCAATGGCAAGCCAGACCATGCCGACGCGCCGCGGTATCCGCAGAAACCAGTCATTCCGGTAGGCGACTGTTCCGATCGCGAACAAGCTCGCGTATTGGAGGAGATTGGCCGGCTCGACTGCGAACACGAACAGGAGGGGCACCCATTCGTCGATCGGGTACCACCAGCGCACGATCCAGGTAGCCAGGGCCAAGATCGTGACGAACACGACGATGGAGGCGTGGGTCGGTGGCGGGAGGATCCGAGGCGGCCTCCGAGTCGTGTCTCGCGCTTTGCGCCAGGCGACGTACGAGACCGAGAAGAGCAGCAGGAGTCCCAGGAACCAGAGGTGGAGGTAGACGATCTGCAAACCACTGTCCCATATCAAGGCGAAGAACTCGGCGAGGGGGGGCTGCGAGAGAAAAAGATACAACGCAGGGAGATGCACTCCCAGAGCGAAGACGAGCAGAGGCACACCGAGACGTTTCCACCGCTCATTCAGGAACCTTCCGGCGCCTTTGCGGTCGTATGACCTGGGAATCAGGTACCCGGCGAGGAGAAAGAGCAGTCCCAATCCGACTGAGGCGTTCACCGCGTAGAACGGACGGAACCAATCACTCTGCGCCGTGTCGGTGACGGGCCAAGCGCCTCCTGTCGGGCCGTAAGCCTGTGCCGCGTGGTGAATGATGACCATCACGATGATCCCGACACGAAGGGCGTCGAGAAAGACCAGGCGCGATTCCGGCTGGAGTGTCTCCTGGACCCGTATGTTGGCATCGGTCGTCACTCCACCATCGCGACGTCGCAAAAGACCAGTTGCTACAGGCCTTGCCTCAAGGTGTGGGTTCACACTGATCCGGTCTTGGCGTGCATTGCTCGAGTTTCGGCTCGGCGCTTGACTCCCAGCATGCACTTGCGCATTAAGGGGAAATCGGCGGGCTCGATCAGCAGGATGCCAAAGATGAAGTTGGAGAGGCCCTTCCGGTAGTCGTTCCGCACCCTGGTGATGAGCCGGGTCTGTTCCCCATCGATCGGATACAGCCCCCAGACCCACGACGTGGACTGTCTCTTTCGTTCCCACCAGACCATCGCTTCGTTGGGGCGAATCTCTTTCACAAATAGCCCCGAGGCCTCTCCGGGTCCCAGTGGGATCAGATCGCCCGGTTCGAGAGTCTGGTATTCGGGGAGGATCTGTTCGGAGCTGTGACGACCGAGATTGTCGAGGATGTCATAGCTGTACCAGCCGGCCCGGCCGAACCCGATCTGGACCAGCCACGGCCAGATATCGTCTGGTCGAGCGTTGACGGTCACCGCCCTGGTGGCATTGAACACCGGACGGGAGACGATCTCATCGCCGGGCATCGGGCGGGCCACTTCCTCATCGGTGGCTCCCCACCGGAGCTGGCGAGGCCGATAAACGCCGATGTAGACGGCGACTAGTCCCGCCAGCGCCACCGCTACTCCACCCCATATCGCCAATCCCATACTCAAACTCCTAACGATCTTGTCGACGTTACGGGCATAGTCCCGGCGCGCACAGGGCCGCAAGTCACATGTGCCCGGGTCATCTGCGTTGGCTGGTGCCCTGGCGGCCTGATCGGAGAGAGCGGTCGCCCTCATCGAGTGATGAAGCCCTCTACCGGGTGGCCGGAGCAGCCCTTGGACGTGTTGGCGGCGCCCCGAAGATCGAGGGGAACCCGATGAGCAGCATGAGGATGGCGGTGACTGCCGCTACGACGGTCGAGATGGTGATGGCGGCGAAGGGGAGTACACCCACAACCAGCAGGCTGGGGACCCCCACCTTGTGTTGCGTCGAAGGGCCAGGGAGGTGAGGACGGCAACACCGCCGAGGATTCCAACAAAGCCAGTGAAGCCGAGTGCGGTGGCACCGAGCGCCAGATAGATGATCGCCAGTGCGGTGAGCAGGGTCCCGGACCAGTTCTGTCCGACAGTTTCCCTGAGAGAGCCTTTAGAGAACGAGGTCCCTTGTGGGCCGGGACGTCGGACGGCCAGGCTCGAGTGAGGCTGTCTGCCACCGGGGCTCTAGCTACTTCTGGCTCTATTTCCAGGGCCTTGGCAATACGAGCAGGGTCCATCCGGCGAGGCCGACGATGAGCGCGACCCGCATGATCAGAGCCCATGAGGACTCCCAGATCCACAGTCCGATCATCACCGGCAGGAACAGGAGCCAGACCAGACCCTGTGCCAACCACGGTAAGTCGCGAACCCACTGCCATGCGGCATCGAGACTTCCCTGGCTCGCCACCAATCCCACCCCAAATGCGATCCAAATGAGGGCGAAGACGACGAACAGGATCCCTTTGTCGGCGAGGAACCCGATGCCGTTTCCCAGGCCGGTAGCCACATTTTCGATTATCTGCTCCACTCGGCTCTTCTTCCTTTCTGTCCCCTCGGACTTCTCAAGAGACCTCTGATCTGGTTGTGCAACGTCCATCTCGTCCACCTTTCGTGACACCACCTTTGGTCTCGACCATGGATCCGAGGATCGCCCGCCCTCAAGAGTCCAACGTCTTCATGGCTGGTGCCGAAGGTCCCTATTCGGATCGTGATCACAACGGCAGTCTTGGTGACAGCTCGCAAGCTCAGCTTTGAATATCGATTCGAAGAAGGGGGGAGAAATGGCAACCATTAAAGAGGCGGCATCCGAGTTTCTGGCCAACAAGCGGATCGCGGTTACTGGGGTCTCCAGAAAGCCGGAGAATCACGGAAGCAACGTCGTCTACCAGCGGCTTCGGGACCGTGGATATGAGGTGTTCGCGGTCAACCCTAACGCCGACCAGGTCGAAGGGGATCCGTCCTATGAGGATCTGAAGTCGATCCCCGGTGGTGTAGATGCGGTGGTGATCGGGACCAGACCCGAGATCGCCGAGAAAACTATGAAGGAGTGCGCAGACCTGGGGATCAGGCACGTGTGGATGCACCGCTCGTTCGGTCAGGGGAGCGTCTCTGATGTGGCCACCGAATACGGGCGAGGCCAAGGGATCTCGGTTATCGATGGGGGTTGTCCCTGCATGTTCGATCCCACCGCCGACCCGGGACACAAGGCGATGCGTTTCGTGTTCACGCTTACAGGGAAGGTTCCCCGAGAAGTCTGACCGTTGAATGCGCTTCCTCTACTTCTATCTGATGGGAGACCAGCCCGATGCGGTTCGCGCTGCCGCTCCTGAGCACGCCGGCTACTGGCGTGGAATGGGTTTGGCCAACTACCTGGGTGGGCCTTTCGCCGATCGCTCGGGGGGATTGATCACATTCGACGCCGCTTCTCTTGCCGAGGCGGAGCGACTGGTCGCCGATGATCCTTTCGTACAGCGAGGCCTCATCGAACAGTCGTGGCTGAAGGAGTGGAAGCTCGACTGATCCGAATGGATCCGTGGCGGAGTGAAGGTGGCTGCCCTAGTGCTCGCGGCCGCACCT
>JAICND010000315.1 GCA_025929005.1 Acidimicrobiia bacterium | reverse complement strand
GCTGAAAACGCGCCCGCCAGATGGCACTCCAGGGCACAGAGTGATAGAGAGCGCTCGTGAGGTATAGACCTACGAGAGAGACCCCGTAGATCAACAGGGCGATCCGGAGACTGCGGTTGCGGCTCAACTCCACGAGCAAGGCTGCTGCGGCGACCGAAGCAACTGCCGCGGTCCCATCCAATATCCCCCGTACGGGGTTCTGCATTCGACCTATTACAACCCGTTCCATCCCGTCACAGCTTACGACAGCGACCGCACCTACTCACGATGCAATCGCCCGGCGGGAGGCTTCGGTACCGCCCAATAACTCTCTTGCCTGCTCAACCAGGGACCGGGCCTGATCGACAAGTTGCTGGTATCGGGCGAGATCGCCGCTGCGAAGAGCCTCATCAGCCTGCTCAAATGCGTCCGCCGCCGCCGCCAGCAGCGCGGCAGCGTCTCCCGTGCCCGGGGGCTCTGGCTCATTTGGGCTCCCGGTGCCACCGAACACCAAGTCGAGGGTGCTCTGGAGGCTCGACCCCCACTCGATACGTTCGCCGTAGACGACGATGACACGCTCGAATTCGGGCAGGCTGCTGGCTTCGGCTTCAAGGAAGACTGGTTGGACGTACATCAGCGACTCGCCGATCGGAATGATCATGATGTCGCCCGTGATGGCGCGCGAGCCGCGGTTGCGCCACAAGGTGAATTGGGCGGCGATGTCGGGATCGCTTTCGATCCTGGCCGCCACCTGCGCGATGCCGGCCACAGTCGAACCAGGCGGCATCCGGTATTCGATCAACTCGCCAAAGTGGTCGGGGTCGGAAGCGACAACCAGGAATGCCGACAGATTTTCGCGATCCCTTGGTGTAAATGACTGGAGACCAACGTAGGTGAGCCTGTCCTCCACCGGCATCAGCAAGTAGTACGGAAGCACCTGGTCCAGATAGGTCACCGTGTTGGACTGGGGGGCGCGAACGTCGCCCCGCAGCAACTCCATCCGGCGGTCGGTTTGCCCATCTTCTGGGTCGATGGGGCGTTCGGGTATGTCCCAGGCGTCACGGGCGGAGAAGAATGTGGCGGGGTCCTGGACGTAGTACTCGCGATAAAGCTCGGACTGGATCGTGAAAAGGTCCATCGGATACCGGGTGTGCTGACGAATCTCGGCCGGCATCGCCGCGGCGGGCTGCACCAGGGAGGGAAACGCTTCACGCCAGGCCTTGAGGACCGGGTCAACGTCATCGGCTGCGTAGAAGATCACCGTTCCGTGGTAGGCGTCAACGACAGCCTTGACGGAGTTACGGATGTAGTTGGTTCCGATCTTGATTCCCGACGAGCGCTGCAACCGCAGCATCTCGACAGCCGTGAGCGGAGTTGAAATGGGATAGTTCGGCGACGACGTGTACAAGTCGACTATCCACTTGACGCCTCCGTCCACGATGACCGGATACGGATCCGAGTCGACTGCCATGAAGGGTGCCAGTTTCTGGACCATGTCGCGGATGTTGCGCTCCATGAGGATCCGGCTGTCCGCTTCGATCTGGTCGGATAGGACCATGTTGAGATCTCGATAGCGGAGCGCCATCGCTGCCCGCCGCCAGATGTTTGACAATTCCACTCCCCCCGTGCCCTCGTAGTTGGAGAGTGCTGCAGTCTCCTGACCGGTAGGGAAGTCGATTTCGCCTGCTTGGTTCCGGACGATCACGGGCTCTTCGGCCACGATCTCGCCGAAGTACACGCGTGGTTCGGTGATTTCGAGACTTTCCACGGTGCTGACCGGGGGGATCTCGCTGACCAGGTACAGCGGCTGGCCGTCGACGCCGAGTTGGGCCGCGTGGCTGGCGACTAGGCCAAAGCCATGGGTGTAGCTCAGGCGGCGGTTCTGCCAGCTGTCGTCTACCACCGACACGTCCAGCTCCCGGACCGACAGCATGATTTGCGTGGGTGAGTCGCCCAGCATGTACCGATCCGTGTCGACTCGGGACAGGTCGTAGTAGTTACGGAACTCCTGGGGTATATAGGACCGGCTGAGGACGAAGGCATCCCACAAGCGGAGATTGTCGAGGGCGGCTTGATGAGCCTCGATTTCCTCAGGCTCGATGACCGGATCGGCGGAAAAGTTGCGCACCTCGACGGCATCGAGGCCGTAGGCAGCGCGGGTGAAGGCGATGTTGTCGATGATGAAGTCGTATTGGCGGACAACATTGGGGTTGACCTGGAACCGCTCGACCACTGCCGGGTAGATCAACCCGGCCCCCACCGCCACCAGGGCCCAGGCGGCGGCCGCTACCACGGGCAGGGTCCATCCCTTCCGCCAGATGTTGACGACGAGCGCAACCGCGCTCAACACGGCGACGGCCATCAGCAGTCGGATGGCGGGTAGCCGGGCCGATATCTCGGTGTAGCCGGGGCCAAAGAACTCTCCTGCCCGATTGGAGTAGAGCAGCCGGTAGGCATCCACCTGATAGAGGCCGGCTCGGAGGAGAGCCAGTCCGGCCAGCAAGAGTGACAAATGGACCTTGGCGCCTCCAGAGAAGAAGGCCGCCCCCCGCCGAAGACGAAGCGCCCCGTTGACGTAGTGGGCAGCCGCCGCCACCAGGGTTGTGAGAAGGAGGATGTTGAATCCCCACACCAGCAGATCGTTGATGAACGGCAATTGGAAGATGTAGAAGCCGACATCGTTGTTGAAATGGGGGTCGGCCCGGCCAAAGGTCTGCGGATTGAAGAACAGGTAGAGGCGGTCGATCCATGTTGCCGCACTTCCTCCGACCATCACAGCCAGGACGGCTGACCCGACCAGGCGCAAGGTGCGAAGGCGAGGGTCGACCCACTCTCTGAGTCTGGCCAGGAACTCCTCTTGGTCGCTGGTGGCTGGACTGAGGTACCTCAACGACATCCGATCGACGAGGGCAAGGTTCGAGAAGAGGAAAAAGAAAGAAAGCCCCACTCCGACTACCAAAAGGCCGACCCGGGTCCAGAGACGGCTCCACCACACCGAGGCATAGCCGACCGAGTCG
>JAICND010000025.1 GCA_025929005.1 Acidimicrobiia bacterium | reverse complement strand
ATTCACAACGTCAGACGGAGAACCCGCCACGGGTGAGGCATCAATGCTGGAAATCACGCGCTGGCGCCGGGCCCATCAACCGGGCGGCACGCTGAACGCCGGATCCGTCTTCAAAAACCCTCCGGGGGATGCGGCCGGTCGGATCATCGATGCCGCCGGTCTCAAAGGGATGTCGGTGGGAGGTGCGAGCGTGTCTGAAAAGCACGCCAACTTCTTTGTGGCAAAGCCGGGAACCAAAGCGGTCGACGTTTACCGTCTGGTTCGAGAAGTCGCCACCAGGGTGAGAGAAGCGACCGGAATCGTGCTGGTTCCGGAGATCCAGTTCGCTGGCAACTTCGAGGAGGAAGAGCTTGGTTGACATCGATCCACGTCTCGCCGCCCGTCGTCGACAGGTGGCCGAAGCGCGGGCCCGTTCGAGCTTCACCAAGGTCATCTGGGTGCTGGGGTTGACTGCTCTCATAGGCGGTGCGGTCCTTTTGGCACGATCACCCTTAATGGCGGTCCAGAATCTGGTCGTGGAGGGGATGGCGAGATCCGAAGTGCATGCCATCCTGACCGAGTCGGGGCTCTTCGAGGGCCGCCCCATGATCCTCGTCAGAACAGCTGAAGTGGAGGCTGCCCTGGCCGCCGATCCTCGGGTCAAGAGGGTGGCTGTGCGGCTCGACTGGCCGCAAACTGCCCGCGTCTTGCTGGAGAGGCGAATCCCGGTCGCCTGGGCGCCTGTGGATGATGGGTGGGGTCTCGTCGCGCTTGATGGAGTGGTGGTGGGCGTGGCTGAGGTTCCGACCCTCGACCTGCCCCACTTGCAGATTCCGGTGGCATCCGAGGTCTCGGCTGCTGTCATCGGCGGCTTGACCTTCCTGGCAGAACTGGCTCCTCAACCGGGTATCGCGGTCGTGGTGACCGAGAGCGATGGGGAGTTGTGGGCGGACGTGGCCGGCATGGTTGTCCGCCTGGGTCGCCCTATCGACATGGAGCCAAAAGCACGGGCGTTGGTGGCGTTGCTGGCAGAAGGGCTTCCACCGGGAGCGACGGTGAACCTGGTGGCTCCCACTCGACCAGCGGTCATCCCACCGCCGGGCTAACTCTCAAGGTCAACTTGAACCTTAACAAACCAGGGTTTACACCGGGCGGCTAACTCTGTAAACCTCTACCTCACCTTTCGATGTACTTCCCCAAACTCAAGATTGGTAGGCATTATGAGCGCTCGGAGTTCGTCCCAGCCCGTCGGCTACCTGGCGGTAATCAAGGTCATCGGCGTAGGTGGCGGTGGCGTCAACGCAGTCAACCGGATGATCGAGGCCGGAATTCGCGGGGTTGAGTTCGTCGCCCTCAACACCGACGCCCAGGCTCTTCTGATGTCGGATGCCGATGTGAAACTCGACATCGGTCGCGAGATCACCCGAGGGCTGGGGGCCGGCGCCAATCCCGAGGTGGGTCGGGCGGCCGCTGACGCTCACCGGGCCGAACTGGAGGACGTGCTCAAGGGAGCCGACATGGTCTTCATCACCGCCGGCGAAGGTGGTGGCACCGGTACGGGCGGGGCACCGATCGTGGCCGAGGTTGCTCGCAGCCTGGGCGCCCTCACCGTGGGGGTGGTTACCCGCCCATTTGGTTTCGAAGGTCGTCGGCGCGCTCTCCACGCCGAGCAGGGGATTCAGGAGCTGAGGGAGGCCGTCGACACGTTGATAGTCATCCCCAACGACCGCCTCCTCGACGTAGCCGATCCCAAGGCGCCGATGACCGAGACGTTCCGTATGGCTGACGACGTCCTCATGAACGGGGTCAAGGGGATCACGGATCTGATCACCACACCGGGTCTCATCAACGTCGACTTCGCCGACGTCAAGACAGTGATGTCCGACGCCGGCACTGCCGTCATGGGCATAGGCCGCGGTACCGGTGACGACCGGGCGGCTCAGGCGGCGCAACGAGCCATATCGAGCCCGCTCCTGGAGGCCTCGATGGAGGGGGCCCGAGGAGTACTGCTCTCGGTGGTCGGCCCCAGCGGTATGACATTGCACGAAGCGACCAAGGCAGCTCAGACCGTCGCGGCCCATGCCGACGACGACGCCGAGATCATCTTTGGAGCGATCATCGACGACAATCTCGGCGAAGAGATGAGAGTCACGGTTATCGCCGCCGGGTTCGACCGCAAGCGAAGTGGCCGCGGGTTTTCGACCCGCCCCGTCGATTCGGTGGACATCCCCTCGTTCGTGCAGGGATGATTCAACCCCGGGCGGGGGTGGCGTTCAGCCTCGCCGCTGCGGGGGACCTCCGAAACGACCGAGCCGCACGAGCACAGTTCTCGGCGGAACTAGGAATCCCAACCGCGTGGGCGACCGTTCGCCAGGTGCATGGCAGTCACGTGGTCGAAGCCTCCGGTGCTGGTGACCTGGGGGAGGCCGACGCGCTCTTTACTCTCCGACCAATGCTGCCCGTCGCCGTCTTTACGGCCGACTGTGCTGGAGTCGTTCTTGGCGCCGACAACGGAGTCGGAATCGCCCATGCCGGATGGAGGGGTGCCGTAGGCGGCGTGGTCTCGAGGCTGATAGCGGCGATGACCGATGCCGGAGCAGTGCCGAGATGGGCGGCGATCGGACCGTTCATCAGTCCGTGCTGCTTCGAGGTTGGGCCCGACGTAGCGGGGCTGTTCGGAGACCACGTGGCCACGACCTCGTGGGGGACGGTTTCGGTCGACCTGGGACGATCGCTGCAAGGTCAACTGGAGGGACTGGAAGCGTGGCAGTCGGGTCTCTGTACCTTTCACGACGGTTCGTCGTTTTCCCACCGCCGTGATGCGACTCCGGCCCGGATGGCAGCGGTTGCCTGGTTGCCAGCGTGACAGGAAACCTCGCCGCCGTTATCCACCGGATCGCGGCGGCGGCAAAGAGAGTTGGCCGGGATCCGGCCGACGTGACCCTGGTGGTAGTCGGCAAGGGCCAACCGGTGAGCGCCCTGCGGGCCTTGTACGACGAGGGACATCGCGACTTCGGCGAGAACCGCGCCCAGGAGCTCGTGGCCAAGGTCGAACAGCTGCCGGCAGATGTTCGCTGGCATTTCATCGGACCGCTCCAGAGCAACAAGGTCCGGTTGGTACGTCCCGTCGTGAGGCTTCTCCATTCATTTGACCGTCTCGATCTGGCATCAGCCTGGGTGAAGGGGCCCGGGCTCCCTCCGCCCGTGCTGGTTCAAGTCAACATCGGTGACGAACCACAGAAACATGGAGTTCGCCCCGAAGCGACCAGGGAGCTGGTTGCAGAGCTTGAGGCCAAGGGAGTTCCGGTTCGAGGCCTGATGGCAATTCCACCACTAGTCGACGACCCCGAGGAGTCGCGGGTGCATTACCGGCGGATGGCCAGCCTGCTTGTTGAATTGCAGCCAGCCCATCCATTCCTCACGGGCCTTTCGATGGGTATGACCGACGACTTCGAGGTGGCAGTGGAAGAAGGTGCAACCTTCTTGCGGGTGGGGCGGGCTATCTTTGCTTCAACCGAACACTGAGATCCATGGGCTCGATCTTCTCCAAAGCAATGGTCTTCCTGGGGTTGGTGGATGAGGAAGTGGGTGATCCCTCCGACCAGCGCCTGGCCGATAACGATCCGCCGCCGTCGCGCCGGTCTCCGCCCCCGAGAAGGGCGGAGCCCGATGAGTGGGACGAGGGTCAACGCCGTCCTGACTACGCGAGGTCTGATGCCGGCCGCCGTTCCGAGCCGCGCCGGGTAGAACCGGTCACACGGGTGGAAGGACGGCGCGTGGAGCCGCCCAGTGGTAGCAATCGCGCCACCTCGTATCGCGATGCGGCTGACTTCGAGCCCACCCCGGTCCGAGCCATTCGTCCATCCGATGTACAAGCCGATGTACTCGTGATCGAGGAGTTCGGCGATGCCCGCATCCTGGCCGACCGGGTTCGGGACCGGGTGCCCGTGGTGCTTGATCTGCGCCAGACCGACCCCGATCTAGTTCGCCGGGTAATCGACTTCGGCAGCGGTCTCATTTACGCCCTCGACGGCACCATGAACAAGGTGGCGGAGGGAGTGGTAGTGGTGCTGCCACCGCGGGTCGTATTGAGCAGGGAGGAGAGACGTCGCCTGGCAAGGCTGGGCGTCTATGACCTGCCAGAGGATGAGTAGAGGGCCGAGGGCCACCTAATCGGCATCATCTGCACTCTTCTAAGTATCTACGCCCTGCTCGTTTTGGCCTGGGTAATCCTTTCTTGGGTGCAGGTCGGGTCGACCCACCCGATTGGCCGCATCCAGGTCTTTTTGGATCGGATCATCTACCCCGTCATCCTTCCGCTTCGCCGCATACTTCCTCCTTTGCGCCTCGGTGGGGCGATGATCGACCTGTCGCCGCTGGTCCTGTTGTTGGGTCTCCAACTACTGCGGCGAATCATCTGTTGATCTAAGGTCCTTGGCCTGGGGGACATACCCCCGTATTCTCGTGGGTCTCCTATCGAGGTGTTCGATGACTCTCAGTGTTGGCGACGTAGAAAACAAGCAGTTCACTCCGGCGATGCGGGGTTACCACGTAGACCAGGTCGACGACTTCCTCGACGACGTCGTGGCCACCCTGCGGGCGCATGAGCAGCGCCTGCGAGATGCCCAGGATCGGATTCGCACTCTCGAGGAAGATCTATCTTCGCGCGGCAGCGACGAGACCACCATCTCCCGCGCATTTCTCGCCGCACAGCGTTCCGCTGATGCTCTGATAGCCGAGGCCGAAGAAGCGGCGCGCCGTATTCGTCGGGATGCTGAATCTGAGGCGGCCGTCTTGACCGGTCAACGCGACGAGCAGCGTCGCAAGCTCGTCGATGAGATCGAAGTCATGAAGGCGGCTGTCAGCAACCTGAGGAGCCGATTGAGTGAACTGGCGGGCACGATTGGAGCCGACGTCGCCAGCATGGAGGCAGTCCTGGCTGAAGCCGAAACCGAGGTTCGCCAACCGCTGGTAGCAGTGCCGCCGATAGTCCCGGACGAGCCGCGTCCAGAGAGCCCTGCTGCCGCTGAGAGCACATCGACCGAGCCGGAGGATACGGCGGCAGACGAGACGCCAACACCGCCAGCAACCAACCAGTCGGTGGCCAGCATCATTGACGAACTCCCAACGCTGGATCTCACCGAAGAGGGTCCGTCCCGGGTCAGCTCACGGCCGTGGGAGCGCGGCTAACCCGCCGCGGGTTTTAGCTCGACCTTGAGCCTCATCAGGTCGACTTCGAACTGAACGCCAGCCACATCCGCTGCCCGCTCGAAGACTGTCGCCAGGACTTCCCCGATGATGTAGTCGGAGTGTTCCTCGATCGCCGACACCAGCCTTTCGTCGTCAGCTGCCCATCTCACCTTGATCCGATCAGAGACGGCTAGGCCCATTTCCCGCCGAAGCTGCTGGATCCGGCTCACGACTTCGCGGGCGATACCTTCGGACTCGAGGGCGGGAGTTGAGGTCAGATCGAGGGTGACCGCCAGGTCTCCACTGGCTGCCACGATCATGCCCGGTGCGGCGATCCGATCGATGACAACGTCCGCCGGGGCAAGCATGATCCCGCCGACCTCGATCGTGTCACCATTCAACAGCCGCTCTATCTCGGTGTCACCCAGGGCTGCCACCAGGGCGGCCACCTCGGAGGTCCTGGCACCGAGGCGCGGACCCAGGCTCCGAAAGTTGGCTTTGGCGGAAAGCGTGACCAGACCCCGTCCGGAGTCAGTTGCCTCGACCGACTTGACGTTGAGTTCATCGGCGATCAGCGATCGGTGTGAGTTCACCGCCGCGGCGACGGCTTGATCGTGGGTCACCACCATCAGACCCGCCAGGGGCCGCCTTACCTTCAACTGGTGCTGCTTGCGAAGGCTGTGACCCAGCCGCACCACCTCGCGGACGGTGGCCATGGCCCGTTCAAGGGGAACGTCGATCAGGTCCGCGTTGGCCGACGGGTACATGCGATGATGCACTGAGGCTGCAGCCGAGCTGTCCAGACGCGCCACCAGATCGCGGTAGATGTGCTCGCTGATGAATGGCAGGACGGGTGCCACGACTTCGACGAAGGTGACCAGTACTTCATAGAGCGTGGCGAAGGCCGCCACCTTGTCGGTGTCGTCTTCACCACGGGTTCGCCAAAAGCGGCGTCGCCCGCGGCGCACGTACCAGTTCGTGAGGTCGTCGACGAAGCCCAGGATTGGCGGGACCACGTCGTACAAGTAGTAACCCTCCATCCGCTGATTGACGTCGGCCACCAGCGACTGAAGCACGGAGAGAAGCCACCGGTCCATCTCGGGACGTGCTGACGGGGCCGGCGCCGCGGCGAGATCGGCTCGACTGAGGCCGTCGGCCTCGGCGTAGGTGGTGAAGAAGCTGTACGCATTCCACAGCGGCAACAGGACGGTTCGCACGACTTCGCGGACCCCCTCCCGCGAGAATCGCAGGGGCTCGGCGCGCAATACCGGTGAATTGATCATGAAGGCCCGCAGGGCGTCAGCCCCCACCTCGTCGAAGATCTCGAACGGATCCGGATAGTTCTTCAGGCTCTTGGACATCTTGCGGCCGTCTTCCGCCAGGATCAGCCCGTTGACGACACAGTTCTGAAACGACGGTGAGTCGAACAGTGCAGTCGAGAGGACATGAAGGGTGTAGAACCACCCCCGGGTCTGGTCGAGCCCCTCGGCTATGAACCGGGCCGGAAAAGTCGCCTCGAATCGTTCCCGATTCTCGAACGGATAGTGAAGCTGGCCATAAGGCATCGAACCGGACTCAAACCAGCAGTCGAGGACCTCCGGCACCCGTTGCATGGTGTGACCGCACTCGGGACAATCGAACATGACGGGGTCGACGAAATGCTTGTGAAGATCGGCCAGCCGGACTCCTGACAGCTGCTCGAGTTCGTCGATCGATCCCACACAGACGGTGTGGGCGTTGTCGCATTTCCAGATCGGAATGCACGATCCCCAATAGCGATTGCGTGACACGGCCCAATCCCGGGCACCTTCCAGCCAGTTGCCAAAACGGCGTGATCCGACGTACTCGGGTACCCAGTGGATGTTCTCGTTGACGTCAACCAGGCGTTCCTTGAACGTCTCGACCCGGACAAACCAGGTGGGGATGGCCTTGTAGATCAACGGGGTCCCCGTTCGATAACAAAAGGGATAGGAGTGGCGGATCCGCTCTGACCTCACGAGTAGTTTCTTGGCGCTAAGCAGTCGAATGAGGATCGGGTCGGCTTCTTTCACGTTGAGACCGGCGACCTCGGCCACCGATTCGGTGAAGCGCCCTTCGGCATCGACCGGGTCTACGAGGACGTCGAGCCCGGCAGCCTGCAACGTCAGAAAGTCGGCCTCGCCATAGGCGGGAGCCATGTGGACCAAACCCGTTCCTTCGTCGAAGGTCACCGAATCCGATGAGAGAATCCGGAAAGCTCCTCGATCCCGCTCCTCACCGAAATGCTCGAAGGGCGGGTCGTAAGCCGCGCCGATCATCTCGGAGCCGGCAGCCCTGGCACCGATCGGAGGAGCGACGTCGAAGTAGGTGGCCAGGCGCGCCGCCGACAGCCAATAGCGGCCATCGGGCCAGTCATTTCTGCCGCTGACGTCGACCCGCACGTATTCGACGTCGTCGCCGATCGCGACCGCCAGGTTCCCGGGCAGGGTCCACGGGGTAGTGGTCCATATCAACAGATAGTCACCGGCGGCGAGCGGGCCCCGGTTCTCTACAACCGGAAGGCGGACGGTGATGGAGGGGTCATCGGTGTCGCGATAGTCCATGTTGGCTTCGAAGTTCGACAACGGGGTGGTGGCTCCCCACGAGTACGGAAGCACTTTGAAGGCCTGGTAGATCAGACCCCGGTCCCACAACTGCCGGAACACCCACCAGACGCTCTCCATGAAGCTGGTGTCCATCGTCTTGTAGTCGTTGCGGAAATCGACCCACCGGCCGACCCGGGCCGTCACCCTCTCCCAGTTTTCGGTGTTGGTGGCGACAAGGTCGCGGCAGGCCTCGTTGAAGCGGTCGATCCCAAACTCGGCAATCTGGCGGGGACCGGAGATGCCGAGGGCCTTTTCGACCTCCATCTCGATCGGCAGGCCGTGGGTATCCCATCCGAAGCGCCTCTCCACCCGAAACCCGCGCATCGTCCAGTAGCGAGGGACCACATCCTTGATCACGCCCGCCAGCAGATTCCCGTAGTGGGGACTTCCGGTCGGGAAGGGAGGCCCGTCATAGAAGACGTATTCATTGTCGGCGGGCCGCGACCTGACCGACTGACCAAAAGCGTCGGTATCCGCCCACCATTGGAGCACCGCAGTCTCGAGCTCAGGGAAGCGGACAGCGGCGGGGACGCGGGTGAAGTCTGACCGGGGGCTCACGGAGGATGATGATGGCAGAGGAGGTAAGTGCCGGCAGCTGATAATGTTCCGCCCCCTCCCCCCGAGGATTGCGTGGCAAGAAAACTCGCCGCTACCACTGTCAAGAAGTTCAAGGCCCAGCTGGTTTCGGAACGGGACCGGCTGGAGCGAGTGATTGCGGATCACGAACGCGAGCTGGAAGAAGCGCGCATGACCGAAACCTCGGCCGAGCGCAGCCCCGATCCAGGCAGCGCCGAGGCCGGATCCATGAACTTCGAATATGAGAAGGAACTTTCGCTCGGCCAGAACACGGTTGACCTCCTCCGCAAAGTGGAGCGTGCCCTCGCCCGGATCGGAGATGGCACTTATGGAGTCTGCGAATCGTGCGGACAACCGATCCCCGTTGCCCGTCTCGAGGTCTTGCCTTACGCGACCGAGTGCGTCACTTGCGCGCGTCGGGTTTGAAGCGTCCCCAGCTCACCGCCTACCTCATCGCGGCGGGGGTGGTGGGTCTCGACCTGGTCACCAAACGCTGGGCGGCTCAGGAGTTCGCCGATGGGCCATTGACCCTGATTCCCGGCATCCTGACCCTGCGGTTCGTGGAGAACCCTGGAGCAGCCTTTTCGATGTTCGAGAACGCCGGTCCTTTTCTGGGGCTGGCGGCCGTTGTCGCGGTGGCGGTGGTAGGGGCGTCGCTGACCAAGCCGCGTCCGGGCCATGAGGTGGTGGCCTTTGGACTCATCATCGGGGGGGCGCTGGGGAATCTGATCGATCGCATCGCCCGGGGACCCGGCATCCTCGACGGAAAGGTCATCGACTGGATCGATCTGCGTCCTATCCCCACTTTCAACGCGGCCGACTCGGCGATCACCGTGGCGGTCACGATCCTGATCATCGGCTCATGGAAGAGAAGTTAAAGAGACCTATCCCCGCCCATCTGCTGGGCGAGCGGGCAGACAAGGTGGTAGCTGAGCTGGCCGGGATCAGCCGCCAGGCCAGCAAGGACCTGTTCGAGCGAGTCGTGACCGTCGACGGGGAGCCTGTGGGGCCCAGCCAGCGTCTGGAGGGAGGGATCATTGAATTCCCTGCGCCGCTGACATCCCGGGTGGTGGCGGCCACCGACGTCGAGTTTGAGGTCCTCTTCGAAGACCCATACCTACTGGTCGTCGACAAGCCTGCCGGTCTCGTAGTACATCCGGGAGCGGGTACGAGTCGACCAACACTGGCCGGCGGACTTCTCTATCGGTACCCGGATCTAGAGGGTGTGGGTGACCCCGGACGCTGGGGAATAGTCCACCGGCTTGATCAAGGCACCAGCGGACTGCTGCTGGTGGCCCGCACGGCCCCGGTCCACAGACTCCTGGCCGCCCAACTAAAGAGCCGAAGCATCCAGCGGAGCTATCTAGCCCTGGTGCACGGGGTTCCGCCGATGCCCACTGGAACCATCGATGCCCCGATCGGGCGCGTTTGGGGCCCCCCCCCCCCCCACACAAGAATTTTTGGGGGGGGCGGGGGGGGCCCCCCCCCAAAACGCGGGT
>JAICND010000441.1 GCA_025929005.1 Acidimicrobiia bacterium | reverse complement strand
TAAGGAGGCGGGTTCAGGCGATCGGTGTTGGCTCTCCGCCGGTGTACCGCTGTACCACCGCAATGGCGGCCACCACGACCAGACCGCCGATCACCTGCCAGCCATCCAGGATCTGTCCGAGCCACAACCAGGCAGTTGCCGCCGCGATCACAGGTTCGAGGGTCGCTACCACTCCGACCGTCCCGGCATCGACCCGCTTGAGGGCCCCGACCTCGAGCAGAAACGGCGCGACGGTGCCGAGGGTGACGAGCCAGATGAGTTCTGCGACCACCAAGGGCTGGGTTGGGGGCAGTCGAACCGGCACTGCGGCGAGTAATGCCAGGGCCGAAAACGCGAAACCGTAAGCCGTCACTGTCACTGCCGGGAGGAACCGGCCCAGGTGCCCGGACAGGATGAGGTAGGCGGCGAAGGTGACCGACGCCAGCATCGCGGCTCCCAGCCCCAACAGGTCAAGCCTCTCTGCCTCCCACACCTTCGAGATGAGTGCCACTCCAACCAAGGCTCCACCTGCCGCCAGCCAGGCACTGCGCGGCACAACTCGCTTCGAGACAAAACGTTGCCAGGCCAGCACCAATACGGGCCCGGTGAATTGAATCGTTACGCCCGGTCCCACTCCGAGCCTGCTGATTGCCACAAAGAAGGACACTGTTACCGCGGCGAGAATGATCCCGAGTCCTGCCAGCCCGAGCAAACGGCTGCCGTGGCGAGTCGCCCGGCGGCGATAGGCCAACGCACCAAGTGTGAGAGCGGCCAGGATCGAGCGGATCTGGGCTGTATTGGCCGGTGGGAGGGCGGTCAACAAGTCCGCTGCGATCGCCCCGTTGACTCCGAAGAGAAGGGCGGCGAGGGCAGTCATGACGACTCCGACCTGAGCTCGATCCATGTGCATCTGGGGCGGGTAGTTCAGGCGACGGGCACGACTGCGTCACCGGGACGCAGGCGACCGGGCGCGAGAACTCTTGCATAAACCCGCGAGGACCCGGGATGACGACTCTGATGCATTCTCATGAAGTCGCGGTTCATGAACCATCCGGCGTTCTTGATGCAAGGCGTCGTATACCCGCTGATCTCGATACGGACCTCGTCGCCCAAACTCCAGGTGGTCCCGGGCTTCATCATGTCCCAGTCGATCGCGGCGATCGTGAGGTTTTCGCCGGCCGCTCCTGGGTAGATCGGATGCCCCTCAGCTTGTAGCGTTTCGATGACTTCGAGGGAGAACAGGCATAGTGCGGCCTGCGGTCCGCCATGATGCACCCGGTCGTCATGGCCGTCGCCGATGATTCCCAGGCTGGTTACTTGTGCCTCGTCGACGGGGAGTTTGGGAACTCCGCCTTTCGAGACATTGATTTGATGGATCGTTCCTCTCACACAGCCACTTCGTGGGGGAGCGGAAACCAACGTAGCTTCTCGGCGTCGGCATCGAGCATTTCGTCCACGTCCTCGGAGATGGAGGCGGCGACGGTGACGAGTCGGTGCGCCTCAGCCATGTATTCGTCGTAGGGGTCGTCGGCTGCGGTCAGACGTTCTGTCTGATGGCCCAGAGTTCCTTCGGAATAGTCGAGTTGATGAAGCGACATCGGTGGTCGCGGCAGTCCGAGCCGGTGGCGCCAGAGGGCCGTATCCGATTCAAACCGGTAGTGGGGGAGAAGGCGCCAACCGGCTTGGGCGACCAGGTGAACTGCATCGATGATGTATCGAAACTCCTTCTCGCTGATGAAGTAGTTGAAGTTAACTCTCACCCATCCCGGCTTGATGACCTCACATCCCTTCCCGATCTGCGTCTCGAGGCGGTTGCTTGTATCCACGTCGATGCCGAGCAGTCGGTGCCCGTATGGCCCGGCACACGAACAGCCACCACGAGCCTGGATACCGAACAGGTCGTTGAGGAGAGCCACCACGAAGTTGTGATGGAGATAACGGTCACCAAATCGGACGACGAATGAAACTATGGAGAGGCGCTCGGCTTTGGGGTTGCCCAGGATCAATAGGTTGGGGTTGGCCGACCAGGATTCGATGGCACGGCTGATGAAGTTCTCCTCGCGGCGGCGGATTTCGCTCACTCCAACGGCCTGTTTCAACTGAAACACCAGTCCGGCCCTAATCGATTCAACGATGGCGGGCGTACCGCCCTCTTCCCGATGTTCGGGGTCGGTCACATAGCGGTGCACATTGGCGTTCACGTATGTCACGGTGCCCCCTCCCGGAACGCTGGGCACTCGATCGGATATGAGGTCTTTGCGCACGACCAACACACCTGGGGTTCCGGGGCCCCCGATGAACTTG
>JAICND010000443.1 GCA_025929005.1 Acidimicrobiia bacterium | reverse complement strand
TGTCACAGTCAAGCTGTAGCCCAATTGTGCCGGTCGGAGCTAGAACCGTGGCCTGAGCGTTGCGGAAACCATGACGCTCCCCCATGTCGAGGGCTAGGTCCCATGACTGGCGAGCGGCAATGACGAGGTTGGCCGGGATGAGGTTGGGATTGATCCCCATCACATAGTGCGACAGCCCTTCGTAGTCGGACTGGTCAACGTTGTAGGAGGCGCGACGATGGTTGCGGATCACCCGCAGCATGGCCTCCCGGTTCTCGGCAAAACGGCGGAATGGTCCGATGGCAGCCGCAAGCTCCGCCGAGGTGGCGTAGGAGTAGCCGGTGAGGATGGCGGTGACCGCCCCCGCTACTGCTCGTCCCGCGTCGGAGTCGTAGGGCAGACCCATCCGCATCAACAGGGTGCCGAGGTTGGCGTAACCGAGTCCGAGAGTGCGGTAGTCGTAGGAGCCCTGGGCGATCTCCCGCGACGGGAAGTGCGCCATCGTCACCGAGATCTCGAGGGTGATAGTCCAGAGTCGGATGGCGTGCTCGTAGCCCTCGGTGTCAAAGACGTTGCTGGCGTCGTCGTAAAACTTCACGAGGTTAATTGATGCCAAGTTGCAGGCAGTGTTATCAATAAAAATGTATTCGGCACAAGGGTTAGTGGCGCGAATCTTTCCGCCCGCAGGAGAGGTGTGCCACTCGTTGATGATGGTGTCGAACTGCACGCCGGGATCGGCGCAGGCCCAGGCCGCCTCGGCCACCTTGCGCCAGAGGTCGCGGGCCTTCATGGTCTTGCGGACCTTGCCGCTGGTCCGCTCACGCAGTTGCCAGTCGTCGTCGTTGCGGACCGCCTCAATGAACTCGTTGGGCACGCGCACCGAGTTGTTGGAGTTTTGACCGGAGACGGTTGCGTAGGCCTCGCCGTTGAAGTCGGCCGGGTAGCCTCCGTACTGGATGAGCACCCGGGCCTTCTGCTCCTCGTGCATCTTCCAGTCGATGAACTCTTCGATGTCGGGATGGTCGAGGTCGAGGATGACCATCTTGGCGGCGCGACGGGTCGTTCCTCCGCTCTTGATGGCGCCGGCGGCGCGGTCACCAATGCGAAGGAACCCCATCACTCCTGAAGACTTCCCCCCACCGGAAAGCTTCTCGTTCTCAGCCCGGATCTGGCTGAAGTTGCTCCCCGTGCCCGAGCCCATCTTGAAGAGACGGGCCTCGCGTACCCACAGATCCATAATCCCGCCGGGGTTGACCAGATCGTCACTGACTCCATTGATGAAACAAGCGTGTGGAGCCGGGTGGCTGTAGGAGTCGGGCGACTCTGTCATCTCCCCGGTTTCGGGGTCGACGAACCAGAAGCCCTGGGCCGTGCCGGTAATGCCATAGGCATGGGCCAGACCGGTGTTGAACCACTGCGGTGAGTTAGGTGAGGCGATCTGGTTGGCGAGCATGTACTTCATCTCGTCCTCGAAGGCCTGGGCATCCTCCACAGAGGCGAAGTAGCCGTGGTTCTCTCCCCACCAGCGCCAGGTGGTGGCAAGCCGATCGAAGACCTGGCGGCTCGAGGTCTCGGAGCCCAGCACCGGGCTGCCGTCCTCGTTGAGAAGCTGATTGCCGGCGTCATCGGTTTGGGGAACTCCGGCCTTGCGGAAGTACTTGGAGACGATGATGTCGGTCGCGACCTGCGACCAGGAGGCCGGCACCTCGGCATCTTTCAGTTCAAAGACCACCGACCCATCGGGGTTGGTGATGCGGGAGTCACGCCGCGTCCACTCGATCGTCGAGTAGGGATCGCGGCCTTCCTCGGTGAACCGCCGGGGGATACGCAGGCCTTTGCTCATCTACCGCTCCTTCCCTCCAAATGGGACGCTTCCGCCTTGAAAGGTCCCAGAAAACCCGGCCGGTATGACCCCCGAGCAGGGGCACCACGGCCGACTCTCTCCCGATAAGTCAATCCAGCAAAACCACAACATATTGTGGTGGCAGATCCTGGAACCACATCATGTTGGGGCGGATACAATACTGTAATTACACACGTGACATTGGTCAAGCATTGTTTTGATTTGCTTTTCGCGACCTGGACACGAATGAACTCGCACGGAAGTGACTGTCCGCGGGGAAGAGTTGGCGGACTGCAGCCAACCTACTGAGTACTCCCCCACCGCGAAAACCGATTAGTCGACAGCTTTTCGCGTCCTATGTGGACTGCTCGCCTCCTCGGCGATGGTCAGGTCCTGGCGAGGAATGATCTGGAACCCGGTGAAGCCTCTCAGATTGGA
>JAICND010000035.1 GCA_025929005.1 Acidimicrobiia bacterium | reverse complement strand
GACGCGGTCGCATTTGAAAGCGCAACAGAAATGACGGGCGCCGTCGGCGGTCTCAAGACCAGCGGTCGGGGAGGCGTCGGGGTCGTCAGAAAGGCCCCTCCTGGCCCCGCCCAGCTGGCGGCGACACGGCAAACCGCGGCGGAGCGGGGCGTCGAAGTCCTGGTCGACCATCTCGGCCCCGAGGCCGAACCAACGTTGGCGGCGGTGATGCTTGGAGATGTTGTGACTGTCGAGGGCTGGAGTGCCGGCTGGAGGCTGGTCCAGCGTCATCCTGAACTGCGGGCAGTGACACCAGAGGGCGACTTGATAACGGCCACGGGGATCAGGGTCGCCCATCCGGAAGGGGCCAATCAGGCCATGGTCGAGGCGGCCGCCGCCGAGTTCGCCCGTATCACCACAGAGATGGCGAGGGCCGAGAGCCGCACCCACACCCAGCGGCGCCAGTTTGAGACCGCCCGCCATGAGGAGCGAACAACCCTCGAGCTTCTCGAAGCTGCGGAGGCGAAGCTGGCAGGTGCGGTGGAAGCCAAAGGCAGGGCAGACCGGGCAGCCAGTGAACTCGAGGCCAGCCTCGCCCGGCTCATCGAGCGCAAGACCGCCCTGTTCTCATCAACGACCGAACGAGAGGTGCAGCGAAAACGCCTGACCGACACGATGGCGTCGTTACAGGGTGCCGAAGCCGAACACATGGCGCTGCTCGAAGAACGGACGGCCCTGCGTGCTCGGCTCAATGAGTCTCGCGAGACAGCCCTCACGGCATGGCAGGAAGCCGCCGGAGAAGCTTCATCGGCCCGGTCCCGATTAACGATGCTGCAGGACCGTCTCGTGGTCGTACGGTCCGAGATCGACCGAGGGGAGGGAAGGCCCGTCAGCCCGGCGGCATTACAGAGGCTCCTCGACATCGAGTCTGTAGCCCGCCGGGCCGCCGAGTTGCTGCGGACCAAGTTGGAGCAGTTGCGGGATCGTCAGCACACAGAGCGCATCAAGGCGCGGCAGCTAAGCGAGAGTCTCGCCGTGCTCCGCAGCCGTATTTCCGAAGCTGAGACCAAGATCTCCGAAGAACGCGATCACCTCTCGAGGCTGGCTCTCGAACAGACCGAGTCGCGGGTTCGTAGGGAGTCAGTCGCCGAGGCCCTCCGTCGCGAGATGGACGCTTCGGAAGAGGAGGCGTTGGCGGCGCCTGCTCCCGATGAACCTGTGGATTGCCCGTTGCACGAGCTGCTCGCCACCCGTCAGGCTGAGCTGAGAAGAATGGGACCTGTCAACCCTCTGGCCGCTGAGGAGTACCGACAGTTGTCCGAACGCCACGAGTTCATGTCCGGTCAGCTAGCCGATCTGGAAAGCTCCCGTCAGGAATTGCGCAAGGTCATCAAGGCTCTCGACGAGGAGATCGAGGGCCAATTCAAGGCAGCGTTCGAAGAAGTCGCGGCCGCCTACGAGCAACAGTTCGGGCTCCTGTTTCCGGGGGGGCGGGGACGGATCCGATTGTCCGATCCTGCCCAGCCCCTCATTTCAGGAGTCGAGATAGAAGCGCAACCCCTCGGCAAGAAGATCGGCCGGCTCAGCCTGCTCTCCGGTGGGGAAAGGTCCCTGGCCGCGCTGGCATTCCTCTTTGCCGTCTTCAAAGCCCGGCCTTCACCCTTCTACGTGCTGGACGAGGTAGAAGCGGCTCTGGACGACGCCAACCTCAGACGCTTCCTGCGGCTAGTCGACGTTTTCCGAGCCGAGAGCCAGTTGATCATCATCACCCACCAGCAGCAGACGATGGAGGCAGCCGACGTCCTCTACGGGGTCACGATGGAACCCGGAGGCTCGTCCAGCGTGATCGCCAAGTCCCTGTCGACCACCTTCTCCTCCAACTAACCCGGCTTATTAGCCTGCATTTGTGGAAGACCTTGTCCAACCGCTCATAGCTGTAGCTGTCGGTGTAGCCATCGGCTTTGGTTGGGTCTTTTGGCGCCGCCGACAGGCGCCCAAGTCAGCGGCACCCTTGAGTTCCAAAGGGGGCCTGTCGGGGCGATTGGCCCGCACCCGCAACGCGCTCGGGGTTTCACTCGGCAACGTTTTTCGATCCCCGGAGTTGAGCCAGGGGCTCTGGCAGGAGATGGAAGAGGCCCTGATCGAGGCGGATGTGGGGGTGGCCGTCGCCGCCGGAGTGGTGGAGCGAGTGCGGAGGGCCAAGCCCGACGACGTGGCCGGGGCGCGCCGCATGCTGAGGGAAGAACTCGAGTCCTCCTTCGCTGGAGTGGATCGTTCACTCAATCTGGATGGAAGCCCGGCGGTAATTCTGATCGTTGGAGTCAATGGCTCCGGCAAAACCACCTCTATCGCCAAGCTGGCGGGTCGCCTGATTGCAGAGGGGAAGCGGCCGCTGCTGGCGGCCGCTGACACTTTTCGAGCGGCGGCGGATGCCCAGCTGAAGACCTGGGCGGAGAGAGTGGGCGTGCCGGTTGTGGCCGGAAAGCAAGGGTCGGACCCGGCGGCCGTGGCGTTTGATGGGCTCTCGGCGGCTCGGGCCCGCGACAAAGATGTTCTGATAGTCGACACCGCCGGCCGTCTTCACGCCAAGCAACACCTAATGGCAGAGCTGGCCAAGATACGGCGGGTGCTGGAGCGCGACGGAGGCAAGGTTGGCGAGTCTCTGCTGGTGCTGGATGCCACTTCGGGTCAGAACGGCATCGCTCAGGTCCGCGAGTTCGCCCAGAGCGTCGGCCTCACAGGAATCGTCCTCACCAAACTGGACGGTACTGCCAAAGGAGGCATCGTCGTCGCCGTGGAACAGGAGTTGGGTGTGCCCGTTAAGTTCGTGGGTGTTGGCGAAGAAGTCGGCGACCTCTTGCCTTTTGACCCATCCGAATTCATCACCGAACTGCTGGCTGACACATGACCCGAGCCGACGAACTGGTGGCGGCTGCTCGCGAAGCGGCTCTGAGTGCCTACGCGCCCTATTCGGGTTTCCGGGTGGGCGCGGCTGTGCTGGCAGAGGACGGCACGGTCTTCACGGGAGCCAATGTTGAGAACGCTTCCTACCCGGTTTCGAGTTGCGCCGAAGCCACCGCCGTCGCCCATGCTGCCTCCCAAGGCATGAGGAGAATCATCGCAACGGCCGTCGCTTGCATCGACGCAGATTCGATCGAAGGCGCCTATCCCTGTGGTCGCTGCCGCCAGATACTCAGCGAGTTCGACACCGAAGATGTCTACGTGACAACCGCCACAGGCGAAGTCAGGACCCACACGCTGGATGAACTTCTCCCGCACGGCTTCAAACTCTGAGCCCGGTGGTGGAGGAGACATGACTCAGAACAAGATCGCTCCGGAGTTGGTGGCCGAGTTCAAGGCCCACGACAAGCACACATCCGCCCTGGCATTTGTCCCCGGAGGGCTTGAGCTCCTCTCGGGAGGGTTCAGCGGGCAGGCTCGCATTTGGTCCACCGGCGACTGGTCGTCCGCAGGCGAACTAGTAGGACACACGGGATCGGTCAACGGGTTCGGGCTTTCCGGCGACGGCTCCCTTCTCATCACCGCCTCGTCGGACAAGACTGTGCGGCTGTGGGATCTCCCGGGCCGGACCGAGATCGCCACCCTGGGCAAGCATCGCAAACAGGTGCTGGCCGTCGACCTCTCTGCCGATGGTGGCCTGGCCGCGACGGGTTCCTACGACGGCACAGTCGTCGTGTGGTCGATGCCAGCTCAAAGCGAGACCACTCGGATCAAGATCGGTGACCGGGTGAGTTCGGTTGCCTTTCATCCGGTCAAACCCTGGCTGGCGACCGCAAGAGTCAGCGACGACGTCCTCGTTCTCGAACCCGACGGAGGCGAGGTCGTCAGACTTGCAGCAGGAGGACCCGTGAGTTCAGTGGGCTGGACCCGGGATGGAGAGTTTCTGATCGGGGTCGGCGCCAATGTCGTGCGACTTTGGTCGCGGGAAGACTGGGAGGTGGTTCGTACCTTCGAGGTGGCCACCACCTGGCTGGCTCCATTCGCTGTCAACAGCGACTCATCGCTGTTGGCGATCGGGTGGGAGCACCACGTTGGAATCTGGAAGGCCGACGTAGATGAGCCTGCGGCCGTTATCGAAGAACTTCCCAAAGGGGTCTACAACCTCAGCTTCTCTGAAGACGACAAGGTCCTGGCGATGGGCGCCGCCGACGGTAGGGTGCGGGTCTGGCGAGTTTGAGAATCGTCTTCTTGGTCCTCGATGCCTTCGATCCGGTCCGGTTATCGCCGCGGCTGACGCCCAACCTATGGGGCTGGGCGAACACAGACGGGGCGATGGCCGGGACCGGCCAAGCGGTGATGGCGTCGTGTACCTATCCCAATCACGCCTCCTTCATCACCGGGCAACTCCCCGCCGCCCATGGCATCCACACCAACCATGTGGTGAGAGACGGGAAGGTCCGCGGTGCCTGGGAGGTGGGACCCGCCGTGCCCACCCTCTTCGAGACTTTGAGTGATCGAGGCACCGAGGCGGTATTGGGCGACCACCACCTCATTGGCGTAATGCGGGCTGCCACCGCAGATCGGCACTGGCCGGCGGCAGGCGACGTCACTCAGGTGGATGATCTCGACTTGTTGGGATATCCGTCTGATCAAGCGGTGCTGCCGCACCTGGTTAAGGCATTGTCAGGGGATGCAGGGTTCGTCTTTGGCTACTTCGGGTCCATCGACACCTACTCGCATGTCTATGGACCTGACTCGGAGGAAGCCATTGACGCCTACCGCGAAGTCGATCAAAAGATCGGAGTGCTGCAAGAAGAAATCGCTAGCCGTTGGGAGGACTCGGTCATGATTGTTGTGAGTGATCACATCCAGGACACGGTGGCCGGTCCCGGCATCGATCTTCATACCGCCCTCGGGGAGGGAGTCGTCGTGATCGACGAGGGGAGTGCAGCTCTGTTGTCGGGCGGCTTTGACGTCGACCTGCTCACATCCGTTGCGGGCGTCCAGGGGTGGGTGAGTCATCCCGACGGCACGACACTTGTCTGGTGCGGACCCGGTCGATACTTCGGTCGCTCCGAGGAGCCGGTCTTCTTGGGCATTCACGGCGGCAACCACACCCGCTCTCAGCTCGCTCTAGTGTCGGGGGGCAGCCCGGCCCGTTTTCCACTCTCCGCGGCCGTGCGACAAGGTTCGGTCCCGGCTACCTACTGGGCCAACGCCATCCGCGACATGATGAAATGACGGCTACCGGTTTTCGAGCGCCTCGATCAGCTTTGGCAACACCTTGTGGACGTCTCCCACCACGCCGAGGTCGGCGATCGTGAAGATCGGCGCGTCCGGGTCCTTGTTGATGGCGATGATGGTCTTGGCGTCTTTCATACCGACCAGGTGCTGCATAGCTCCCGAAACTCCGGCGGCGATGTAGACCTCGGGCTTGACGGTCTTACCGGTCTGTCCGACCTGTTTGGCGTAAGGAACCCAACCGGCGTCCACGATCGCACGGGTGGCTCCGGTGGCAGCTCGCAGCAGCTTGGCGAGTTTTTCGATTAGCTGGTAGTTCTCGGCTGATCCCAATCCCCTTCCGCCCGAGACGATCACGGCGGCATCCTCGAGCTTTGGTCCTTCTCTCTCCTCAACATGGGCCTCGATGATTCGTCCGTCCGCCGGACCCACCTCGGCCAGAGCCTGGGGCGATACCTGGGGAGCGGGACCGCCAGAAGGTGAGGCGGGGAAAGACTTAGGTCTCACCAGCACCAAGTATGGGGGTGCTCCGGTAAAGGTGGCACCGGCTATCTGGGCGCCACCAAAGATCTCGTGCGAGGTGGTGGCTGTGCCTCCTTCCAGACTGACGCCGATGGCGTTGGAGATGACGGTTGCCCCGAGCCGGGCTGCCAGCCGGCCCGCCACGTCGCGATCATCGTATGCCTGTCCGAAAAGAATCAGGTCCGGTGTCCTGGCTCGCACTAGCTCGGCCAGAGCATGGGCAACAGGTGCAGCCACCAGTCGATCTCCAGGGTCTAAGTGAAACACCTCGCCCGCCCCGTACTGGCCGATCGTCGCAAAGGCTTTCTCCGAGCCGGCGCCCACGTACACGACACTCACCTGACCAAGGTCGCGGGCCTTAGTTAGAAGTTCCAGACTCATCGTGGACGGAGCACCGTCGACTTCACGGGCGAAGACCCAGACTGTTGCCATCTCAGATCACCTTCCGGTGGGCGAGCAACTCGACGATCTTGAGATGCGCCTCACCATCGTCTTCGATTTTCACTCCGGCCTTGCGGCTGGCAGCCACCGACACGTCTCGCACCTTCTGACCGATTTCTGGTGCGACACCGAGGTCACTGAGCGTGTGTGTCTCCACCGGCTTCTTCTTGGCATCCATGATCCCTTTGAAAGTCGGGTATCGGGGCTCGACGACGCCGGCCGTCACACTGACCACGGCCGGGACGGAAGCCTGCACCACTTCGTAGCCGTTGTTGGTCTGGCGGTGGATCGTGATCTGTCCGTCGCTTATTTCGACTTGCGTGGCGTACGTGAGAGCCGGGACATCGAGCAGTTCGGCGACCATCTGCGGGACCACTCCGGAGTAGCCATCGGTCGACTCGGTGCCGGCGATCACGAGGTCGAACCCTTCTTTGGAGATGGCTGCAGCCAAAACCCGCGCCGTGAGGAGCGCGTCAGACCCACGCAGACCGGGGTCGTCGATCACGATTGCTTTATCGGCCCCCATCGCCAGTGCCTGGCGGATGCCTTGCATGGTGCCGGTTGGACCCATCGACACCAGCGTGACCGTTCCCCCCGCTGCCTGGGCGAGCTGCAGCCCCATCTCAACGCCGTAGCGGTCGGTGTCATCGAGAACCTGCTCGCCGGGCCGGACCAGCCAGTGGCTGTCCGGCTCGAGCCGGTAGGGGCTGGCGGGATCGGGGATCTGTTTGGCGCAGACGACGACGCGCATGCCGGCGATCGTAACCGTACGCTGCCGCCCTCATGTCTGTGGTTCTGGCGCTGTTGGCCTCGCTCACCTATGGCGCGGCAGACTTTCTGGGAGGCCTGATCGGGCGCAGAGTCCCCATCCTGGCCGTTGTCCTTTGGTCGCAATCGGCGGGGTTGGTGCTCGCCACCGCGGCGGCAGTGGGGTTTCCCGCCGAGTCGGTGGCGGCCAGCGACTTGTGGTGGGGCGCGGCCGGTGGCACCGCTGGCACGATGGGGCTCTTCTATCTGTACAAGGGTCTGGCCGAGGGTCGGATGGCGGTGGTGTCGCCGGTGACGGCCCTGGTCGGTGCGGTGGTGCCGTTGGGAATCGGGCTGGCGATCGGCGAGCGTCCCGGCCTCATCCACGGCCTCGGCATCGTGGCGGCTTTGCCGGCCATTTGGCTGGTGGCAGCTGCTCCCTCCTCGGGTGCAAAGGGCGGTGCCCGTTATGGAGTGATCGCCGGCAGCGGGTTCGGATTCTTCTTCGCCGCCCTCGCCCAGACCGGTGCCGAATCC
Source organism: Acidimicrobiia bacterium (assembly GCA_025929005.1). Lineage (GTDB taxonomy): Bacteria > Actinomycetota > Acidimicrobiia > Spongiisociales > ZC4RG35 > JAICND01. Next base: position 1,392 of record JAICND010000035.1, on the reverse strand, counting down.
GGATTTTGGCCGCTAGTTGGGGCACGGCTGGCGCAGGTGGCGCTGGTGGCAGTCGTGGCCGCCAGTCGCCGGCTCTCCGCCCCTCCCCGGGACTCTCGACTTGGTCTGTTTGCCCTGGGAGCAGGCGACATCTTGGCCAACGTCTTCTTGCTGCTCGCCTTTCGTTCGGGTCTGCTGACGCTGGTATCGGTCCTCGCCTCGCTCTATCCAGCCATCACCGTGTTGCTGGCTGTAGCGGTCCTTCACGAACCGATCAGTCGTCGGCAAGTGATGGGCTTGGTCCTCGCCCTGGTGGCCGTTGGTTTGATAGCTGCATGAGGCAGGGCTAACCGACGCGTTCGATCACCAACGACTGGCCGCGGGTTGGCTCGTCGGCAACGGTGATGGCTCCCTCCAGCACTCTTAGTGCTTCTTCCAGGCGGGCCGGATGTCGATAGGTCATTCTCAGGACGGGTTCGCCTTCTGACACTTCATCGCCGGGCTTGTGGAGAACCGTGATGCCGACCCCGGGGTCGATGGTGTCCTCTTTTCGTTCTCGTCCGGCCCCCAGACGCATGGCTGCCACCCCGACCCGGAAGGCATCGAGAGTGGCGATGAACCCTGTCCGGGGAGCCCCGACCTCGGACTTGTGCGGTGCCGATGGCAGTACGGACCCTGGATGCTCAACAACGCTCGGGTCGCCGCCCTGCGCCTCGATGACGCGGGCGAAGGTCTCAAGCGCCTGCCCTGATGTTCGTGTCTTGTCCAGCATGTCGCGGGCAGAGTCGGGGTTGGTTTCGAGTCCGGCGACGGACAGCATCTCAATCCCAAGTGCCATGGTCACCTCAACCAGATCAGCGGGGCCACCACCCTTGAGCACTTCGAGCGACTCGACGATCTCGCTGGCGTTACCGACCTCGTTGCCGAGGGGGGAGTCCATGGCGGTCAGCAGCGCTACCGTTTTTACTTCGTAAGCTGCGCCAATTCCGACCATGGTCCGGGCGAGCTCGCGAGCCTTGGCGAGATCCTTCATGAAGGCTCCTCGGCCAACTTTCACATCCAACACCAGACTGTCGAGATCTTCCGAAAGCTTCTTGGACATGATCGAACTGGCGATCAGCGGGATCGACTCAACAGTGCCGGTGGAGTCTCTGAGGGAATAGAGCTTGCGATCGGCCGGAACCAACGTCTCCGACTGCCCGGCCATAACCAGTCCGCATTGGCGCACGATGGCTCCGAAGCGATCTGAGTCGAAGTTGGTGGTGAAACCGGGAATCGACTCGAGCTTGTCGAGGGTGCCGCCGGTGTGACCGAGGCCACGCCCCGACATCATGGGGATGGCAATCCCGAGTGAGGCCACCATCGGGGCCAGCGGAATCGACACCTTGTCACCCACGCCCCCGGTCGAGTGTT
>JAICND010000493.1 GCA_025929005.1 Acidimicrobiia bacterium | reverse complement strand
AGGCCGTGTCGGGCCAGTCGTGACTCGATCGCTTCGGCCAGGGCCGGGAAGATGGGGTTGGAAAGTTCAGGAGTGATGATTCCAACCACCTTGGTGCCCGGCGACGAAGGCATCTCCTGGTAGCCCAACTCGGCGGCCGCCTCCAGCACGTGGCGTCGAGTCTCGGCTGACACCCCCGGGCGTCCGTTTAAGACGCGGCTCACGGTGGCCAGAGATAACCCGGTTAGACGGGCAACCTCATGAAGTTTGGGACGCACCAGCCAGACATTAGCCACCTCTTTGCAGTCCTTTTGCATTTTTGCGCAAACTTGTTGCAAAGCAGCGATGAGGCTGTTTAGATAGCCCTCGGGTGCCGACGGCGCCCGGTATTTCCAAACAAAGCAGGAGGATGGATGTGAAGCGACTTTCCCTGTCGCTGCTCGGGGTCCTGGCTCTACTCGCCGCCGCCTGCGGCGGTGGAGGGGCAACGACCACAACGAGTGCTACAACTACGACCGCAGCCCCAACCCCCACCGCCGCTCCCACCACTACCGCTGCATCGATCGAACTGCTTGTGTGGGCAGATGCCAATCGAGCCGCTGTTGTTGAGGCTATTGCTCCGGTCTTTGCGGAAGAGACCGGCGTGACTGTCACCGTTGAGATCGTCGACTTTGGTGAGATTCGATCTCAGGTGCAGACCGCAGCGCCCGCTGGCGAAGGCCCCGACATCTTTATCGGTGCTTCGGACTGGGTGGGGGAGCTGGCTACCAACGGTGTGATCGAACCCCTCGATCTTGGTGCCGACGCCGCGGACTTCACGCAGGCATCCCTCGATGCCGTCTCCTTCGGCGGCACGCTTTACGGGTTGCCGCATGCTGTGGAGGCAATTGCCCTCTACTACAACACTGACCTCGTCCCCGAGGCGCCCGCCACGTTCGAGGAGATTCCGGCCATCTGCGACGCCTTGGCAGACATCAGCAATTGCGTCGGGGTGCCGGGCGGCGGCGATGGAACCGATCCCTATCACCAGTACCCATTCCTCAGCGCCACGGGCGGGTACATCTTCGGTGTCGCCGACGGCGTTTATGACACCGCCGATGTCGGCCTCGACAGCGAGGGAGCAATCGCCGGCGGCCAGTTCCTCGAAGGACTGATCGATGACGGCGTTGTCGGATCGTTGAACTACGACGGCGCTAAGAACCTCTTCCTCGAAGGCACGGAACCGTTCTGGATCACCGGTCCGTGGGAGGTGGGGACTCTGAGCGATCAGGATACGGTCAACTGGGCCGTGGCCAAGATCCCGACGATTGCCGGAGGCACCCCGTCGCCCTTCATTGGCGTACAGGCATTCTTCTTGAATGCGTTCAGTGAGAACAAGGTGGTTGCCCAGTCATTCCTGCTGGACTTCGTTGCCACGCCTGAGACGATGGCCGCCCTTTATGAGGCTGACCCTCGTCCGCCCGTGTACAGCTCGGTCATCGACGCAGTCGCTGACGATCCCGTCGCCTCGGCCTTTGGCGCCTCGGCCGCAGATGGCCAACCAATTCCCAACATCCCCGAAATGGGCTCGATCTGGGGTCCCTGGGGCGACAACATGCTTCTGCTGCGCAATGGCGAACTCTCCGCCGAAGAGGCGTTGACCAACGCTGCCACTGCAGTCAGGGAGGCACTGGGCAGCTGACTCCAGTTTCGAATAACGTCTGACAATGACCGACCACAACGGCAGGGTTCCTAAAAGGGCCCTGCCGTTGTCGTGGGGGCCCGGGTTCCTCGTTCGCATCGCACTGATCGCCCTATTGGACGCCGGGATTGTGTTT
>JAICND010000165.1 GCA_025929005.1 Acidimicrobiia bacterium | reverse complement strand
TGGAAGATCGTCCATCGGCACGCCGATCCAATAACCGCTCCCCGGCCCATCGAGTCGGTTTTGCAGAATTAGACCCGCCAGCTGAGGAGCGCCTGAGCCGTATTGATCATCGCCAATCGATGGCCAGACCCGCGTTGAGGACACGAGCTGACTCGCCAAATCCGGAGAGTGGAGTCCCCTCCGCCGTGACAGGTTAGGACCCGGAGCGATCGAGGTGGATCCCTTAAGACGAGAGGCCGTTTAGCTATTTCGCGACGTGGGACGAGGTCTAGGCGAAGTCCCCGGGGTCCGGGAAGTCGCCCCAAGGAGAGCACTCTCCTTGTTCTTCGAGCCGGTCTGTGAAGCATTTCGTGAATGGTGAGCTACTGAGGTGCCAAGAATGCCACCATCCGAAACAACCCGTGGTGTAGTGGTATTCGATTCCATCTTCACAAGCCTCGAACTGCTGAACGAACCCGAAGCATCTGTGCCTGGCGTGGCTGAAGTCATAACACCATCGCCATTCCTCGACCGTCTTTCGGCAAGGATATGGGATGCCCAGCCAGCCTCTGCACCATCCCCATTCGCGTACCGTAACAAGCTCGCGCTCGGGCATGGATGCTCCTTGAAGGTGGAGCCGTCACACTACTAACTGAAGCATGAGCCGGGCATCTTTCGCTGTGATCGCCTTCATGAGCGAGGACCGTGCCAGTAGCGCTGACCGTGGCCGCGTTATTCGGATCGGTTGGAGGGAACGGGGCAACCCCAACTCCGCTCTCCGTGGAATCACTGCTCGAGTTCGAATAGCGTTGCAGGATGCAGCGGAAACGGCGGACGCCGAGTGTCAGGACGTTCTGGCAATGCGTGCTCGCGCTCATCGGGCTCGTCGTCATTATCCAGGAGCTCAGCAAGCCGAGGGATGAAAGAACTTGGCATGGGAAGGTTTTCGACCTCGTGCCCTACGACTTCCGGGTGCCAACAGCCGAACGGGTTCGCGACACGTACTGGGATCCCGAAGGTCCGTTTCTTTCAGGCAAAGTGTTCGGCGTCGGCTGGACGCCCAACCTCGGCGCGGTGAAGAGGCTGATCAGCAACTAGCCCCGGCCGGACTCGAACATAACAGTTTCGACGCGACGCCGAATAAACATGGTTCGGATCAGCCTGAGGACGCCTTCGGGTCTGCTTCGATTCTTGCCAGACTTCCTCGTCGTAGGCGTTCAACGTGGCGGTGCGAGCTCGCTCTTCAAGTGAATCGGCGATGGCGTCGGTCACGGAACTGTCGCTCGAACTGTGTTGGGTCAGGTCGACGGCAGGTCGCCGTTCGATCGGTGCCCGAGAAGCCACCACGTCTCGAACTCGCCCTTGCCTTTGACCTGGATCGAGCCTCGCGGCTCATATTCGAACTCAACGCCGAGCAGTTCACGGGTTGCACCCGTGATCTGGATCCGCCCCGGGGTCCCTTGCGACTCCATCCGGCTGGCGGTGTTCACGACGTCCCCCCAGAGGTCGTAGGAGAACCTCTTCCGGCCGATTACGCCTGCAATGACGGGGCCGGAGTTGATGCCCACCCGCAACTCCAATCCGAGATCGCCGATAGCGGTGTCAGACCGCATCGTGTCCAGCATGTCGAGGGCCATCAGCGCCATCGCCCGGGCATGATCAGGCCGCGGCGTCGGGACGCCGGCGGCGGCCATGTAGGAGTCGCCGATCGTCTTGATCTTCTCGAGCCCATAGCGCTCGATCAGCAGGTCGAAATGACTGAAGAGGTTGTCGAGGATGCCCACCACTTCCACCGGCGGCAGACGCTCCGCCAGAGGAGTGAAGTCGACGATGTCGGCGAACAGGATCGAGGCGGAATTCAGCTGGTCGGCGATCGGCTGTGTTGACTCCTTCAGCCGGTCGGCGATCGAGCGGGGCAGGATGTTCAGCAACAGTCCCTCGGATTTCGCCTGCTCGACGCGCAGGGCCGCCAGGGCGTCGCGGCGTTCCTGGGCGAACACCGCCAGGAGGATGAACACGATCGCACCGCCGACTGTGATGTTGAGGGCGAGCATTGTGGTCGTGAACAACCTGGGGATCGCCGGCGGTATGGCGCCCAGCACCTCCCCGAGGAATCCGGAGGTGAGGAAGACGACGACATACCCGAGGTACCAGCGGGCCGCGGACCGCACCTCGCTGAACACCAGAGCGCCCAACGGAGCCAGGATGCCCCACAGACCGACTCCGCCCGACTCGAGGAACCCGCCGAGCGGGATCATCGACAGAGTGGGGGCGAGCAGGATGTCCACCTGATTCACCCTGAGGAGCATCCGGAAGTCGCGTGTCCTGGCGAAGACCACAATCGCACCCAGCAGCACCGCGAAGTAGATAAACGGGACGATGCCAACCGGCGATCCAAATGCGAGGTACAGACCGCCCCACAGGGCTGCGACCGGCAGGATCAAGACCGAGATCAGGACCAGGAGGGCCTTGCGGGCGCGGAGGTCCTCGTCGTCGTCCGCGGCGGCGCCGACCCCGGCGAGGCGCTCGCGGCCGGCGTTGAAGTAGCCTCGAACGCGGCTAATCGACTGCATCGTCGAGACGGTAACCACTGGGCTCGCGCCCCGCGATGCAAGAGGCGATCACGGACTTCGATCCCACTAGAGCCACTCACAGAAGCCCGCGGCGAAAATCAGGGATGAACCGTGCCCAACCCTCTCACTCCGATAACGCCTCTAGAGTCTCCGAGCACGGGAGCGAGAGTCCTGAGGTAGCGTCCCTCGAGGTCGACCGTGAACAGGCCGCCCACCGTTGCCGCGCAGTCGTCCCAGCCATAGATGGTTATCTGTCTGTCGTGGATGTCGATCATTTCGACGCCGTGGGCGAGGCGTGTCTCTGGTTCTTCTATGCCCAAGAAGTCTCCGGTCCCCTCGGCATTCAGGCTGGCCACGGCTGCGCTACCGCAGTCCCCTCGCCACTGGAGGAAGATCTCATCATCTGTCGGCCAGGCATCGTGATATCCGAAGTCGACAACACTTGGAGGCTCGGATGGATATTCGGTGAGTGGAGCACCAGACGAGCCATCGGTCTCGAGAAGCCACAGCCTGCCGTAGTAGATGTGGGGCTGGCCGTTATCGTCGAGCGGGGCTGAACCAGGACCCTTGCCGTAGCAGGCAGCCAGGAAGGTGTCGGCATCCCACCATCGCACCGGGTCACAAAGGGTGTCTGGCGGCGCCCATACGCTCCCAAGAATCGAGCCCTCGTTGGATATCTCGAAGATGCCACTTTTTCCTGCCACCACGAGTGAGGTCCCATCGGGTCCGTACAACCACGCTATCGATTCTTCGCCTTCGACGTATGTCTGCTCATAGACAACCGAGAGAGCGGTGCCGTCTGGTGTACGGCGTTCCAACCATTCGGTGGTCCCGTCGGAGCGGTGGACGATCACATTCTCTCCGCTAGGCCGGGTGAGAGACATGGGTGGCCACCGGTTGATAAAGGAGCTTTCAGGGAAGCCGACCGAGTATGCGTTTGAGGATGAACCGGTGGTCAGATCGACCACGTCGTACAGAGTCTCGTCCAGATTGGCCCCAGTTCTGGCAACCAGTGCAGAGGTCGCGGTGGCGTCGATAAGCGTCGGATATTGGCCGGGCTCCCAGGCAGCCACTTCATAGCGCTCGCCTGCGCTGTCTATCAGATACAAGACGACTGGTCCCTCCCGGACGGCTGCTTCGCTTGTCGGATTCGCCTTCGACGAGTCGTAGAGAACGACGTACCAGCCTGCCCCCACATCATCCCAGGGGACCTGTCCGCGACCCAGGGCGGAGGGGAGATTGGGATCCATCGTCACTTCATCGGTGGTAGGCGTGATCGATGTGGGGACGGTCGTCGACATCGTTGTGGTCGAGTCGCCAGCGGTAGTTGTGGCCTGCTCCGATGTGGAAGTCGTCGAATCCGATCCTGTCTGAGCGCATCCGCCACTGAGCGCACCCAACAGGCTGACGACCACCAGTAGGAGCGGTCTATTCATCACATGGCCGGATACCACAGCGTCAGTGTCTTGACGGCGATGATTGGTGCCTAGAGTCAATCGGCCCCATTTGGGGACAACAACGAGAAGGCGCCGACGATGCGATGCGATGCGAACCCTGGATCAGGTTCGACGAGGATGGGGAGGAATTGATCGACGAGTCCACGGGCGCGCTCCCGGGCTGGCGACGTTCTGGAACAACATCATGGAAGAACACGCTCGCTTTGTCGCCCACCTGTTCGACCCGGACGAATTCGAGTTGATCGATGAAGCCACCAAGGCAAGCCGAGTCTTCCAAAAACTGAAGGGAGGAGGAGTCGGCGGTGCCGCCGCGGCGCTCGCCGCGGAACCGGGCATGGTCGCTGAGGCACTCACTCAATTTCCCGAGACGAGCGCTGTCCTCAGCGCGGCGGAGCTGATCCTCGACTTCAAGACCAAGGCGGCTCGAGATATAGAGGCCGCCCGGATCAAGAGCATCATCGACCCCCGGTTGGCTGATCATGTCAGGCGGGAAGCCCTGAAGTTCGTAGACGAACTTCGCAGAGCCGAGTGACGCGAGGTAAGTGCGGGGGGCTGAGTAGAGCGGCAAGGAACCCGCGACTCAGTTGCCCCTCAAGCTTCAACCCTCCGTCGGTGTAGGTCGCGCGGCCCGATCGAGGAGTCTGAGCAGCTCCATCGGCAGGGGAAATATCAAGGTCGAGTTCTGTTCCGCGGCAACCTCCGTCATGGTTTGAAGCATTCGGAGCTGGAGACCGGCAGGGTGGGCTTC
>JAICND010000225.1 GCA_025929005.1 Acidimicrobiia bacterium | reverse complement strand
GGCGCTCGGTGGGGCTCGTGGCACCAATGAAGATGCCTACGCCCTCTCCAAGTTCGCCCGGGTCGTCCTGGGGACCAACGATGTCGACTGCCAGATGGATGATGGTCTCGATCCCCAATTCGCGGCCACGACGGTGGACCGAGCCCTGATCAGCGACCTCGACAAGGCCAAGACGATCCTCTTGTGGGGTCCCGACCTCAAGGAGGAGCATCCGACCCTGTATCTACGGGTTCGCCACGCGGTGCAGGAGAAGGGCGCGACCTTGATAGTGGTCCATCCCCGTCGCACCGGCCTTGACGATCGAGCTGATCACAAGTTGACGTATCGACCGGGCGCCGGAGCCGATCTGCTCATCGCTCTCAAGGGGGGCGAGCATCCCGAGGTCATGCTGGCCCTTTCGAAGGGGCCGGTGGTGGCGTTGGTCGGTCGGAGCGGGATCACCGAGGATCGGCGGCTGGCAGAGGCGGTGGCTGCTTTCGCCCGCACGCTGCCCGATGCCAAGGTGCTCCCGTTGCTACGGCGCTCCAACACCTACGGAGCCCTTGATATGGGGCTGGCGCCGTCGCTATTGCCGGGAAGAGTTGGTGCCGGCTCATCCGACTTCGAAGGTGACTGGGATGGTTTGCCCGCAGCCGCCGGTCGGGAGACGGTGTCCATCCTCAAGGCCCTCGAAGACGGTTCGATCTCAGGTTTGCTGCTGGTAGGTGCCGACCCGGTCCGGGATGTGCCCGATGGCTCGCTGGCCCGCCGGGCTGTCGAGGCGGCGAGTTTCGTGGTCGCCATCGACACCTTCCTGACGGACTCGTCCCGGTTGGCCGACGTAATCCTTCCGGCCGAAAGTTTTGCCGAGAAGGAGGGGTCAGTGACGAACCTCGAGGGTCGGGTGCAAAAGGTGAACAGGGTGGTTCCCGGGCCAGGTCAGTCCCGTCCCGACTGGTCGATCCTGGATGACCTGAGCGGCCTCATGGGCAAGCCCCTGAGTCTCACCTCGGCCGAGTCAATCGCCAAGGAGATCGCCACGTTTGCCCCCGCCTACCAGGGAGTGACCTGGGATGTCCTTGAGTGGGAGGGGAGGGATGGAGTGGTTGTGCCTCTACCCGAGGCGCGCCAGCCCCTGAATTTCATCCCTGCCGACGCTCCCGGTAAAAGTGCGGCCGGGGAGATCGTCCTTCACTATGCCAGAACCCTGTTCGACGACGGCGTCATTCTGCGACACAGTCCGTCGTTAGCACCGCTGGCCCCCGGAGCGGCGGCCCATCTTCATCCAGATGACGCCCGATTGATGACCCTCAAGGAGGGCGACGCTGTTGAGGTCGAGACCGAATCGGGGTCCGCCATCATGTCCGTGCGATTGGATGACAGTCTTGGACACGGCGTCGTGTACATCCCTTTCAACCAGCCCGGTGTGGCCTCGTTCGGGAGCGACCCTCGTGTGACAGTCAAGAAGGTGGCGCGGTAATGGACGTAGTTGACGTCCTCTTTGTAATCGGGCGAGTGCTGGCCGTCTTTGTCCTTCTGCTGGTGGTGACCATCCTCAATGTCTGGCTCGAGCGAAAGATCCTGGCGGACATGCAGAACCGGGTCGGGCCCGACCGGGCGGGGCCCTGGGGCATCCTGCAAACCGTCGCCGACGGTCTCAAGCTCTTCTTTAAGGAACAGATCACACCCCGCAAGGTCGAGTACGGCCTGTATGTCCTGGCACCCTTCCTGGCGGTCATTCCGGCGTTCCTGATGTTCATGGTCGTTCCCTTTGGACGCCCTATCACGATTGGGGGCCGGGAGGTGCCACTCCAGGGGGCGGACCTCAACATCGGCCTCCTGTTCATCCTGGCGATGTCTTCCATCGCCGTCTATGCGGTGGTGCTGGCCGGGTGGTCCTCAGGGTCAAAGTACCCGCTGCTTGGTGGCGTCCGGGCCACAGCCCAGGCCATCTCCTACGAGGCCGCGATGGGCATCGCCATGGTGTCTGTGGTCATGTTCTCGGCTACCACCGGACCTGATGGGACCCTTTCGTTGGCCGCAATTGTCGAAAGGCAGGCAGGCACCTACGACATGACGATCCCATTTCTGCAATGGGCCGACTTCATCCCGCGCTGGAATCTGTGGCCTCAGTTCGTGGCCTTCGTGATCTTCCTGATCGCAATCGTGGCAGAGACCAACCGGGCTCCTTTCGACCTGGTGGAAGCCGAACAGGAGCTCGTCGGTGGCTTTCATACCGAGTACTCGGGAATGCGCTTCGCCATGTATTTCCTGGCCGAATACGTCAACATCTTCTCAATGTCGGCCATCTGCGCCACCCTCTTTCTGGGAGGGTGGACCGGCCCTACCTTTGATGGCCAGATCCCGGCCCTCTTCTCGGCTCTGCTGCCTTTTGTGTGGTTCCTGATCAAGACCTACGCCATCATCTTTCTCTTCTTCTGGATCCGTGCCACCCTGCCCAGGATGCGCTACGACCAGCTGATGCAGCTCGGCTGGAAGCGGCTGATCCCGGGGGCGCTCATATGGCTGATGGTCTCGACGGTCGTGATCGCCTTCCGCCAATTCGGGCCGCCGTGGAGTTGACATGGGCGTACTGAGCGAATTCTTCAAGGGGCTGAGAGTCACGGGTCGGGTGTTGGTTGACACCGTCACCGGTGACGGACTCGTCACGACGAAGTATCCGGAGGAGTTTCGCCAGAAGCCGCAACGGTTCCATGGGCGGCATGTGCTCAACAGGTACCCGGACGGGATGGAGAAGTGCATCGGGTGCGAGCTCTGTGCAGGAGCCTGTCCAGCCCGATGCATTTACGTCCGCGGGGCTGACAACCCCCCCGACGAACCGGTGGCTCCAGGGGAGCGGTTCGGCTACGTCTACGAGATCAACATGCTGCGGTGCATCTTCTGCGGGTTGTGTGTCGAAGCTTGCCCGACCGAGGCCATCACGATGAGTTCCCTCTTTGAGATGTCGACCTGGAATCGTGAGGACGCCATCTACACCAAGGACGAGCTGCTGATGAGACCGGACGGCAGCGTCCCCCACATGTTCCCCGACGACCCCCTGGCCAGGCACAAGGAGTTGGAAACGGCCGATGGCTGGCTGCGAGCAACTGCTCCGAGTGGAGTGGCCGCCTATGAAGGAGTCCAGGGATGGCAGGGGACCCCCGGACGGGCAAATTGGGATCCTGAGCCCGACCAGGAAGCCCGGGATGCTTAGACGCAGCGCGCTCCAATGATTGAGCTCATCATCTTCGTGCTTATGGCGGCGGCCGCCTTGGCCGGGGCCGTGGCCGTGATCAGGGCCCGCAATACGGTTTACGCCGCCATGGGATTACTCGGCACGCTCCTGGCCGTGGCAGTCCTCTATGTCGTCCAGCTCGCCCACATGGTGGCGGCGGTCCAGGTGATCGTCTACGCCGGCGCCGTGATGACTCTTTTCCTCTTTGTCATCATGTTGGTTGGGGTGGATCGCAACGAAGACACCCGGGAGACCATTCCCAATCAGCGGCGGATGACGATCGGCCTGCTGGCCGTGCTGCTTGTTGTCATCGGGTTCGTGGTTGTCAGCGGCAGCTTTGATTGGATACCCGTGGTGGGCACCGCTGCGGACCCTCAATTGACCAACGGCACCGTCCAACGGATCGCGGGTGAGCTCTTCACGGGTTGGGTACTCGCTTTTGAGGCCACGGCTCTGCTCCTCACGATTGCCGCGGTCGGAGCGATCGCCCTTGCTTCCACCCGACGTCGCCGGCAGGAATCGTGAGCCTCGTGGTCACCCCGGGTTGGTACATGACGTGGGCGGCTGTCCTCTTCGTGATCGGAGCCGTCGGCATCCTCACCCGGCGCAACGCCCTAGTCATGTTCATGAGCATCGAGCTGATGCTCAATGCCGTCAACCTCACCTTCATTGCGGCCGGCCGCGCCATTGGCAGCCTTGACGGGCAACTAGCCGTGTTC
>JAICND010000196.1 GCA_025929005.1 Acidimicrobiia bacterium | reverse complement strand
TTGAACGCGATGCCGATATCCACCGCCAGCGCTGCCATGCCCATCAGCAGGACCAAGGCGAGGGAAGTCAGGATGAGAGATGCGCCCTGCTCGGATTCTGGCTGTTTGATCAGCATGTCCGAACGCCGTCCGCCCATAGGGCGGGCTGCTCGAGTCGAATTTCCACAGTGGATGACAGCGACAAGGCTGGCGACAACGCCCAGTCGAGTAACCCCGTGATGGTGTCAGCCGAGCTGGTCACAACGACAACAGCGGGATCACCGACCGCGCCTGCAGTGGTGAAGTTACTTGTTGCGCCGGTTGCGAGGTCCATGGCGGCACAAGCCTCGGCGGCGAGCGCATCGGTGTTGGCCGTCGTACGCGGACCACCGTTGTTGACGAACACGGGGAAGTTGACGGAGGCCAGTCTCGCACCCTCTCGGGCCCCGTGCCGCACATCGAGATTCTGCGCAAACACCCAGGCAAACTCGATGATTCCGAAAAGCAAAAGGATCAAGAAGGGGGCCAGAATGGCGAACTCAACAAGGCTCGCGCCCTGTTGCTTACGGTTTCCCCGCCTTGTCACCATCATGCCCTGTAGCTCTCCCTGAGGGTCGCAAGGCTACCACTCTGCGCGCGCACCAGCCACGCACCCCGTGCTGCTCACTGCAAGGACTAGTTAGGCGTTGGCGTTGACCAAGCGGTACGTCTTGATAGCTCCGGTCGAGAATGGCGTGATGGAACCATTCGGTCCTACACACCGAGCGTCGGGCCCGTACCACATGATCGACGAGTCGGCTTCCTTGAGGTTTCCGACGCCGATGAAATCCGAGGGATCATTGGGATTAACCAGGATCCCGTTGTAGATCCCCACAACGAGCATGTCCTTGTTGCCATTCGGCCACGTCGGATAAGGATTCCCTGCCGCGTACATGGCAGGAGACCACGACAGGTCACTGGCAACGATTGGGAAGGCCACAAGCCGCGGGGAGTCGCACTTGGCGATCACATCGTTCCAATAGAAGTGATTGGAAACGTCGGCGACGCCCCAGACGCCATGGATCCACTCCTGCCACCCGGCCGGAGCCGCTCCACCAAAGGCGGACTGCAAGGGAGTGGGTGAGCCGCCGAGAACCTGCTCCTTTGTGTCGGCGTCGTATTGGTTTGCGCCGTACGTGAAGGTCGAAGACGAGCCACTGGTGTCATCCAACCGTCGCAGAAACCCTTGGCCAAGGGCTGCGGCGTTGACGCCCGTGTTGGTCTGGACGATGTTGCAATTGCCTCCGGCCGAGATGGTTGAACAATTAACCAGGGATGGAAAGAGACCTGGCATCAGTGACCTGTCGAGTCCGACCGCGATGTTTTCCTCGGTAGTCGGACCCACTCCTGTGGTGTCATCACGAGGCACATATAACCGGCCACAGTTGCCTGAGTTGGAGCCGCATGGGTTGTTGTCCTGCAGTTGACCATCCCAGCCACCTGGCATTGCCCCGAATGGTTCCTGCCCGCCACCTCCTGAAAAGACCTTGCAATACGCCACCTGCGTCACCGGCACGTCATCAGCCCCGAGCACGCGGCCAAACACCGCCTGGTCGGTTTCGGTGACGAGCACCTGCATCTTGGCGGCATCGCTGCTGAAGGGAGCTGTGATGGTGACGGTCGCCCCGGCGCCATCGGTCAGGGTGAGGACGCTCCCGGCCGTGGACGGAGACGCACTCGCAAGAGCCGGATAGTTGCGCTGGACGTTCTCGGCGGCAGCGGCTCTCGCGGTGGCGGCATTCTCCGGGAGGTGAGGAACACCAGCCAGGCATGCCAGGTCGGCCGTGGTCTGATCGCTGCGGGCGGTTTCGTAGAAGCCTGACACGTCGACGGCTAATGCGGCAGCGCCGAGGAGAAAGAAGAGACACAGGGCCACCCAAATAGCAGAGAACCCGTTCTCAGAGGTTCGACGATCGGGGCTCATCCTTCGTATCTCCCGATCGCCTCGACGTTGATGTCGACATCCATCTTGAAGAAAAGGAAGTTGAGCTCGTAATCCGGCCACTGCAATTGGATGGCGACCTGGTCATAGCCCTGCGAAGTAGCGGTGAATCCACAGGGCGCCGAGTCGAGGTCGATGCACACCGTGGTTACGGCTGCGGGTGGAATGGCCGTTGTGGCCATCTCAGCATCAACCACTGCCCGCACCGCGTTCTCGCTGGCGGTGCCCGTCCAGGGCAGCTCGGTGGCCGCGAACCGCACGCCCTCACGAGCTGCGTGCTCCATGGTGTTGCGGATGTTCCAAGCCCTGGCTGTCGCCCAGATCCCAAAGGTCAACAACAACAAGAGCGGTAGAACGAGAGCCGTTTCGATCAAAGCCGCGCCGCGATCAGTCCGCGCCCGTGTAGTCATGCCCCTATGCCCTTTCATATGCCACCCAGTCGGCCACTCAGAGTGGTAGGCCTCGCCTCTCTAAGCGATAGGGCGTTGGACCCAAACTCGGCAGGCTACGCGAGACTCAACAGCCTCCGGTTGACGACCTTTGACTTGAGATAGTCGCGATTCAACAGGGCAATGAAGTCGATGGAGATGCTCTTGGGGCAAGCGGTCTCGCACTCACCATGGTTCGTGCAGGAGCCAAAAAAGCTCTCCATGGTCTCGACCATGCGCTCCACCCTCATGTAGCGCTCCGCCTGCCCTTGGGGCAGCAGGTTGAGATGAGCGACTTTGGCGGCCGTGAACAGTTGGGCGGCGCCGTTGGGGCAGGCCGCCACGCAGGCGCCGCAGCCGATGCAGGCGGCGGCGTCAAAGGCAGTCTCGGCGACGTCGCGGGGGATGGGGGTCAGGTTGGCGTCGGGAGCGGATCCTGTGGGCGCCGTGATGAAGCCCCCGGCCGAGATGATGCGGTCCAGGGCAGAGCGGTCGACCACGAGGTCCTTGACGACCGGGAAGGCCGCCGCCCGCCATGGTTCGACGGCAATGGTGGCTCCATCGGCGAACTTGCGCATGTGAAGTTGGCAGGTGGCCGTGCCCAATTGAGGCCCATGGGCCTGGCCATTGATCATTACCCCACAACTCCCACAGATCCCCTCCCGGCAGTCATGTTCGAACGCCACCGGCTCCTCGCCCTGACCTGTAAGGCGTTCGTTGAGCACATCAAGCATCTCCAGAAAGGACATCTCGGGTGAGAGGCCCTCAAGGTGGTAAGTCATGAACTTGCCGCGGGCCTCGGGTCCAGGCTGGCGCCACACCTGGAGCGTCACCCTCACTTGTAGCTCCGCGTCGACGGCTTGACTTCTTCAAAGACCAAGGGCTCCTTGTTCAGCTGGGGTTTGTCACCGGTCCACTCCCAGGCCGCCACGTAGGCGAAGGTGTCGTCGTCGCGGCGGGCCTCGCCGTCTTCGGTCTGATGCTCCTCGCGGAAGTGGCCGCCGCACGACTCCTCCCGATGAAGGGCGTCGAGGCACGTCAACTCGGCGAACTCGAAAAAGTCGTCTACCCGGCCCGCCTTCTCCAGGGATTGATTGAGCTCCTCACCCGTTCCCAACACGCGAAGGTCACGCCGAAACTCCTCGTATAGGGCGGGGATTTCGGAGAGTGCCTTCTCGAGGCCGGTCCGGGTGCGGCTCATCCCGCAGTACTCCCACATCAACTTGCCGAGCTCGCGGTGGAACCAGTCGACGGTGCGGGTCCCGCCCGTATTCAGGTAGCCGTCGACTCGTGACTTCACTTCGGTCTCCACTTCGGTGAAAGCCGGGTCGGCGGTGGACAGCGGTTGCTCTCCAAGCAAGCCCGCCAGGTAGTCGCCGATGGTGTAGGGAAGTACGAAGTAGCCATCAGCCAGACCCTGCATTAGGGCTGAGGCTCCGAGGCGGTTGGCGCCATGATCGGAGAAGTTGGCTTCGCCGATGGCGTAGAGCCCGGGGATCGTGGTCATCAGGTTGTAATCGACCCAGAGGCCTCCCATCGTGTAGTGCGGAGCCGGATAGATTCGCATCGGCACCCGATAAGGGTCTTCGTCGGTGATTCTCTGATACATCTCGAACAGGTTGCCGTATCGCTCCTTGATCGCCTCCAACCCGAGCCTTTGCAGAGACTGGGCGAAGTCGAGGTAGACACCGTTCTTGCGAGGCCCGACCCCGCGCCCGGAGTCGACCATGCGTTTGGCCGCCCTCGAGGCAACATCTCGGGGCGCCAGATTGCCAAACGATGGATAGATCCTCTCGAGGAAGTAGTCGCGATCCGCCTCGGGGATTTCGTGGGGGGAGCGGTCGTCGTTGGGTTCTTTCGGCACCCAGATGCGGCCGTCGTTGCGTAACGACTCCGACATGAG
>JAICND010000342.1 GCA_025929005.1 Acidimicrobiia bacterium | reverse complement strand
GGGTTGGCAGCGCCCGGGGGAGTCTTAACCTGGGCTACGTACGAACAGGCCGGCGAAGTCGTAATTGGCACGTTCTAGAGGGCGACCGGATCTCCTGCTCGGGCGCGGAGGCGATTGAGTAGCTCCGTGAGCCGGTCGAGGTCGTCGGCACTCATCGCTAGACCTTCAAAGACGGCATTGATCCGCTCCGTGGCCACTCCGAGCCGAGTCCGACCCTTGGGGAGGATGCCGGCCATGATGATTCGGTTGTCGTCGGGATGTCCATCCCGCCTGACCAGGCGATCACGTTCGAGGCGCTTCACGGCGCTGGTGACGCTGGCGGGGTGGACCTGAAGTCGTTGCCCAATCTTTCCCATCGGGAGGCGTCCCTGGCGACTGAACCCGAGCAGCCGGAGGATCTCGAAGCGGGCGAAGCTCAAACCGAGGGGGGCCAGAGTGTTTTCCACTTCAGACATCACGATCTGGTTGACCCGCACGATGGTGGTGACGGCTGCCATGCCCGGAGCGGCGTCTTCCCACCCATGGACGGTCCACTGCCGCTTGGCCTCAGCGATCGGATCGAGCACGGGTGGAAAATAGTTTGACATCAAAGTATTCTGGGATATCGTAATCCGGAAGGCAGCGATGTCATATCAACCCGTCAACAAGGTGCGGTTCGTCACCGCCACCACTCTCTTTGACGGGCATGACGCCGCCATCAACATCTTCCGGAGGATCCTGCAGGCTTCTGGTGCGGAAGTCATCCACTTGGGTCACAACCGCTCCGGAACCGAGATCGTCCAAACCGCCATAGAAGAGAGCGCCCAGGGCATCGCCGTCACTTCCTACCAGGGCGGGCACATGGAGTTCTACCGCTACATGCGTGATCTCCTCGTCGAGCAGGGTCACGAACATGTGCGGCTCTTTGGAGGCGGAGGCGGAACCATCCTCCCGGCCGAGGGCGACGAGTTGATGGAGTACGGAGTGACCCGCATCTACTCACCCGACGACGGCCGTCGGATGGGTTTGCAAGGGATGGTCGATGACATGATGGAGAAGTCCGACTTTCCCGTCGGGGAACTAAACGGACTGGCGATCGACTCCCTCCATGTGTCGGACCACACCAAGTTGGCGCAGGTGATCTCTGCGGCCGAGAATTATCCCGACAAATACCAGGATCTCTTCGACGATCTCGCCGAGCGGGCGGCGGCTGCGACCGTTCCGGTCCTCGGCTTTACCGGCACCGGCGGCTCCGGCAAGTCTTCGCTGGTGGACGAGGTGGTCCGCCGTTTCCTGCTCGACTTCGATGACCGGACGGTCGCCATCGTCTCGGTTGATCCCTCCAAGCGCAAGAGTGGGGGAGCCTTGCTCGGTGATCGCATCCGGATGAATTCGATCCCTCATCCGCGCGCATACATGCGTTCGCTCGCCACCCGCCAGGCCAACCTGGCGCTATCCAAGGCGGTCAAGGCGACCCTCGACCTGCTGAAGGTGGCCGGTTTCGATTTGGTGATCCTCGAGTCGTCCGGCATTGGTCAGTCCGATACGGAGATCGTCGATTTCGCCGATGTGTCGGCCTACGTCATGACGCCCGACTATGGGGCAGCCTCTCAACTCGAGAAGATAGACATGCTCGAGTTCGCAGACCTGGTGGCGGTCAACAAAGCCGACAAGCTGGGGGCGCTCGACGCCCTCCGCGATGTTCGCAAGCAATACCGCCGCAACCATGTCCGCTTCGAAGAGAACGACGAGACGCTGCCGATCCACCTCACCATCGCCTCCGAGTTCAACGATCCTGGCACCAACCGCTTTTACCGGGCTGCGATGCTCGCCGTCAACGCCAAACAGGGCGGCGGTTTCGTCCCCGATCTCGATCTTCCGACCCTCGACGAGGACAAACAACATGTGGTTCCTCCCCAGCGATCGCGCTATCTGGCCGAGATCGTTGAGAACCTCAGACGCACCGACGCCCGGGTGGACGAACAGGTAAAGATCGCCGACGAGTGGTACCGGCTGGAGGGCGCGGCGGCGATGCTCGAGGGAACCAGCAAGAACGAGGTAGCGAAGCTGGCCGAGGAGGCTGCGGGTCGACTCGATCCCGCCAACCGCCAAGCATTGGAAGGTTGGGACGATCTGCTCAATCGATACTCGGGCGAGGAATACACCTACTCCGTACGGGGCCGCGAGATCAAGGTCCCCATCGTTCACGAGACTCTCTCCCATACCAAGGTGCGCAAGGTGGCTACCCCCCGGTTCCAAGGATGGGGCGACCGGCTCCGCTGGCTACTCAGAGAGAACCTGCCCGGCCACTTCCCTTATACGGCCGGCATCTACCCGCTCAAGCGAACTCAGGAAGACCCCACGCGGATGTTCGCCGGGGAGGGACCTCCCGAACAGACCAACCGCCGCTTCCACTACGTAGCCGCCGGCATGCCGGCCAAGCGGCTGTCAACCGCCTTCGACTCCGTCACCCTCTATGGCCACGATCCCCACCAGCGGCCGGACATCTACGGCAAGGTCGGCAACTCGGGCGTATCGATCGCCTGCCTCGACGACGCCAAGAAGCTCTATTCGGGCTTCGACCTCTGCGACCCCACCACCTCGGTGTCGATGACCATCAACGGCCCGGCTCCGATGATCCTTGCCTACTTCATGAACGCCGCCATCGACCAACAATGCGAGAAGTACATCCGAGCAGAGGGTCTCGAAGCGGAGGTCGATGAGAAGATTGCCGCCCTTTACGGCGACCGTCCGCGTCCCCAATACCAGGGGCCGCTGCCGGTCGGCAGCGATGGACTTGGGCTGATGCTGTTGGGGGTGACCGGCGACCAGGTCCTTCCCGCCGACGTTTACGAGAAAATC
>JAICND010000334.1 GCA_025929005.1 Acidimicrobiia bacterium | reverse complement strand
CAACAGGCGGACGGCGTCGGCCAAGTCACCGGCTGCGCAGACGGTGATCGCCCGCCCGTTCGACTCCTCAACCCAGGTGGCAACGAGTGCATTCAAAGCGGTGGTTCCCGCGGGATCCTCGACTTCTTCAGCGTCGGGTGGCAGTTCGAGCGGTGAGAGCGGAGGAAGGGGTGGCGGATCGGACTCCACACGATCCTTTTTGTAGACAACCTCGGGGTATGCGGTCTCCCAGGGCTCCAGTACCAAAGGAAGGTCGATCGCTCCACCCTCGATCTGAAGAGGGTCGATTTCCTCTTGACGCAGTACCCGCTCCTGTGCGATCCAAGTCCGAACCGGACCCGGATCCAAGTACGGACTCAATTCGGAGAAGGTGTGCGTGGTGGCTACGACCTCGGTAAGGGGACCGAGGGAGAAGCGAGCCGGTCCTTCGACCACTGCGGCGGCGGCGAGTTCGGCGGGCCCTTCGAGGGCGAGCCGAAAGCGGATATGTTCGTCGACGCCCCACAGTTGTTTGCCTCTCGTGATCGCATCGGCCAGCAGGAGGCGTACCTCGCGCAGCCGGTCCCAGGCCATGGATGCGCAGTGACCGTCGACGATTCTGAGAAGAGCATCGGTGTCGGAGCCTTCGACAGCGTCGATCGTCCGCTGATCGACCACTAGCGATCGCGGAACAGGCGGAGGGCTAGATTGAGGACGAGGGTGGCCACCACGCTGACGACAATCGAAGAAGTGATCGGGAAGTAGAAGCCACTCCGATCTCCTTCGGCCCGGATGTCGCCGGGCAAGTGGCCAAACCATGAGAACAACCCGAACCGGACCAGCACCCCGACGGCGACGATGACCAGCCCTACGACGATGAGAACGTTGCCAGCCTTCATGAACCCGGTTCTTCCGACGCCTTCGCGTCGGGAGCGGACGGTCTCCTTCTCAGATATGTCGAAATCTCGTTGAAGGCGGCGCCGATTGCCTCAGCCAGGCTGTTCGCCGTTTGTTTGACCGATCTTCTGACTTCTTCGTCCTTCATCGCCGCTGTCACCGCATCCGCCACCCGGTCCCAGGCTCCTCCCAGCGTGCGCAACGCTGCCTTGAGCTCCTCGTCGGTCGGGCCCTCGGTTCCTGCCACTTCCCGATAGCGGGATTTGAGTTTCTCGCCCAGGGAGGCGAACTGATCGGCGAGACGATCCCAGGGGTCGTCGTCGACGTTGTCGATAGGATCGCTTTCGTGTTTCTCCACCTGCTCGATGGTACCTACGAGCTTTTTCGAGCTCACTTCGGGTTCCCCAATCGCTCGGCACCGGACGGACGGGAGGTTGGTGCCACCCTCGGCATCATCGAGACGACCCTGGCCCTTCTACGCGAGCCAGGCGTCACCCACGTCGCGGTTGCCACCGACACCGTCATCGAGTCGTTTCGCAACGATCTCTTTCCCGGCTACAAGAGTTCGGAAGGCATGGAGCAAGCCTTGCTCGACCAGTTCCCTCTCGCTGAGAGAGCCATCGAGATTCTGGGCTTGACCTGCTGGAAGATGCGTGAGTTCGAGGCTGATGACGCCATCGCCACGGCTGCCTTCCGATTCTGCGAAGAAGTGGAGCAAGTGGTGATCTGTACCCCGGACAAGGACCTCGCCCAATGCGTGCTCGGTGATCGGATCGTGACCCTCAATCGCCGCCAGCAGACGATCATGGATGAGGAGGGGGTCTGGGAAAAGTTCGGAGTAGGCCCGGAGTCCATTCCCGACTATCTAGCACTCGTCGGTGATACCGCCGACGGAGTTCCCGGGTTGCCAGGTTGGGGGTCGAAGTCGGCGGCGGCGGTGCTCGCCAAGTTTCGAAAGCTCGAGGCGATACCCCCGGATCCCGCCGATTGGGGAGTGGCGCCCCGGGGAGCGAGCAAGCTGGCGGCGACCCTGGCCGAACACCGAAACCTGGCCATGGCTTATCGGACTTTGACGACGCTACGGCGGGACGTTCCTTTGAACGAGACCCTCGAGGACCTTCGCTGGCACGGAGTTGACCAGGTGAAATTCCTCGAGCTCTGCGACGAGCTCGGCTTCGATGACCTCCGGACCCGCCCCCATCGCTGGCGCGATACCTAGCGAAGCACCCTTGGGGCTAGCGAAGTTCCTTCTCGAGCGCGGTGCGGGCAGCCCCGTAGCCACACATTCCGTGCACACCCGCCCCCGGTGGGGTTGACGACGAGCAGAGATAGAGGCCCGGCACCGGCGTCTTGTAGGGGCCACCCGGGACCGGTCGGAACAACAGCTGGCGGAGAGTGTGGGCTCCACCGGTGATGTCACCTCCCAGGTTGTTCGGGTTGTACGTCTCGAGGTCGGCGGGTGATGCGATGCAACGATCGAGAACAAGCTCGCCGAACCCAGGGGCGAGCTCCTCGATCTGGCTCTCAATCGATGAAGTGAAATCTTCATTGGAGCCGGCCGGGACATGGGCATAAGCCCACAGGGTGTGCTGACCCGCCGGGGCCCGGGTCGGGTCGAACAGGCTCGCCTGGGAGAGAAGCACGAAGGGCCGGGCGGGACTCTTTCCCTTCCAGATGTCGGCCTCGGCTGCAGCGATCGAGTCGGCGGTCCCGAGGTGGATGGTGCCGGCCTCGGTCAAACGCGGGTTGGTCCACGGGACCGGACCGCTCAACGCGTAGTCGATCTTGAAGGCGGCCGGTCCTCTTCGGAAGCGGCCGAGGCGACGCCGGTAGCTCGCAGGTAGCGACGTTCCGCCGATCTCGACGAGGACATGGGGGGTGACATCGGCCAGCACCACCTTCGAGCTGGGCAGCTCAGCCAATGACTTGACCCACCTGCCGGTCTCGATCTCGCCTCCGAGGCTCTGCAGATACGAGGCGAGAGCATCCACGATGGCCTGGGACCCGCCCGCCGCGAATGGCCATCCATGACGAT
>JAICND010000221.1 GCA_025929005.1 Acidimicrobiia bacterium | reverse complement strand
GACTGCGGTAAGTGGGGCTCCGGTCATCGAGACTCCCATTGTTACTACACGGCGCGAGGAAACCGTCGAGGTCATCGTCGAGCCGGGTGACAACATGTGGACTCTCGCCGAGGCTCGGCTCCGGGAGGTTATGGGTCGCCCGCCCACGGACGCAGAGACCGGCCCCTATTGGCGCCGGGTGGTTCAGGCCAATCGGGATCGGATCAAATCGGGTGATCCCGATCTCATCTTTCCAGGGGAGGTGCTGATTCTCCCGCCGGCTTAGGTGTTGTCGCCGAGGAAGATCTCGGAGACCGAACTCTCCATGAAGATCGCATGCAGGGCTTCGGCCAGGATGGGGGCGATCGACAACACCTTGATTCGATCGAGCTGGGCCACGTCGGGAGGGACCGGAAGGGTGTTGGTGATGATCACCTCATCGATCAGGGAGTTCTTAATCCGGTCGATCGCCGGTTCGGAGAGGATGGCATGGGTGGCTGCGATTCGAACGGAAAGGGCACCTTGCTCTCTCACCAGTTCGGCAGCGTTGGTGACAGTTCCACCGGTATCGATCATGTCGTCAACGATCACGGCGTGATGGCCAGATACGTCGCCGGAAACTTCGAGAGCCGAACTCACATTGTGCTGGTCGGCTTCCCGACGCTTGTAGACGAACGCGACTGAAGCATCCAGCCGGCGGGCATATTTCTCGGCACGCTTCACACCGCCGGCATCCGGCGACACCACCGCGGTTGGACCGTCGATCCTCTCCCGCAGATAGTCGGTGATGATCGGAAGTGCGGTGAGGTGGTCGAAGGGAGTTGAGACAAAGCCCTGGAGCTGGCCGCTGTGGAGGTCGACCGATACGAGGCGGTCGGCGCCTGCGGTCAAAAACAGGTCGCCGATCAGCCGAGCAGTGATCGGCTCCCGCGGAAGCACTTTCTTGTCCTGTCGGGAGTAGCCGTAGAAGGGCATCACCGCCGTGATCCGGCGGGCCGAGGCCCGCTTCAGGGAATCGATGATGATGAGGTGCTCCATGATGTTCTCGTTGATCGGATGGCTGTGGCTCTGCATCACGAAGCAGTCCGCCCCCCTCACACTCTCGGTGGGACGGTCATAGATCTCGCCGTTTGCGAACGTCGACCGATGAAGCCCGCCGAGGCGCATGCTGAGCAGATCAGCCACCTCATCGGCCAGGCCGGTGTTGGCTCCCCCCGTAAAAAGCATCATCCGATGGCGACTGACAACGTCCACGGCTATTCCTCGTTCTTGGCGGTGGTTTGGTGGCGTTCTTCCCGGCGGGCAGCGTAGCCGGGGACCTCCTTCTGGACGGATCGTTCGACCGCCAGGGCGCCCTCCTCCACGTCACGCGTGATGACCGAGCCGGCTCCGGTGACCGCTTTGTCGCCGACAACCACTGGGGCGACCAGCATCGTGTCCGAACCGATGAAGGCATCTTCGCCGATCTCGGTGTGGTGTTTCTCGTACCCGTCGAAGTTGCAGGTGATCGAACCTGCTCCGATGTTGGAGCGGGCACCGATGGAGGCGTCACCCATGTAGGACAGATGGGGAACCTTGGCGTCGTCGCCCAGGGTCGTGTTCTTCATTTCCACGAAAGTCCCTGCCTTGGACCTGGCGCCGAGAACGGTGCCTGGCCGCAGAGACGCATAGGGACCGACCTCTGACCCTTCCCCGACCTGAGCACTGCGCAACACGGAGTACCAGACCCTGGCTCCGGGACCAATCACCGAATCCACTGCAAAGACCTCGGGACCGATTACGGCCCCCGGGCCCACCGAGGTCGACCCTTCGAGGTGAACCCCGGGATAGATCCTGACACCGGGTTCCAGCGTGACCCCGGCGTCGATGTACACGCGAGCAGGGTCCTGCATGAAGATGCCCGCTCGCTGCCAGGACGCGTTGATCCTGCCCCGGAGTACCGAATCCGCCTGCGCTAGCTGGTCGTGGGAGTTAACACCCATGGTCTCGAAGGGGTCGGCGCGCACCACCTCGACCCGGTGCCCGTCAGACAGGAGCACGGGGAACACATCAGGCAGGTAGAACTCGCTCTGGGCGTTGTTTGGCGCGATCGCCTTGAGAGCGTTCGCCAGCAAACCGCCCTTAAACGCGTATACGCCCGCGTTGACCTCGTTGATTTGGCGCTGATCTCCATCAGCATCGCGCTCTTCAATGACTCTCAGGAGGCTGCCAGTGTCGGTGCGAACGACCCTCCCATAGCCAAACGGCTCGGCGCGTTCGGTGGAAACCATCACCGCCGCCGCCGACTCGATCGCCTTCACTACCTTGTCGAGAAGAGGGGCGGTTACCAGCGGCATGTCGGCTGACGTCACGAGAATGATGTCGTCATCGCGTGCTGTCCCCAAATGGCCCATCGCCACTGCGGCGGCGTGACCGGTGCCGAGTTGCGGCGTTTGCGTCACTGACTCGACCCCCTCCGGCAAGGTCGTGGTGACCTGGCCCGCTCCAAAGCCCACCACGACGACCGTCCGATCGGGAGAGACTCCGGTGACGGCGTCGAGCGCCCAGCTGAGCAAGGTCCGCCCCGCGGCGGTATGCAAGACCTTGGGCAACTCCGACTTCATACGGGTGCCTTGCCCGGCGGCAAGGACCACAGCGACCAGGCTCATGGGGCTCCTCGGTTGTCGACTTGGCCAGCTTCCATCTTCGCTGGTGCAATAGGTCGCTGGGGGGGCAGGACTCGAACCCGCTCTAACGGATCCAAAATCCGTTGTGCTACCGGTTACACCACCCCCCAAAAGCGGGGCGGGGCCAATCTAACGCGGCACCGGTGAGACTCCCTTTGGTCGCGGTTGTGCCGCCACCGCGGCTCGGGCCGACTTCGGGGCCGACGCGACGGCGGAGGCCGCCTCGTCATCGTCAGCGAAGTAGGCGAACAACGCCGGCCCGCTCCCCGTCATAAAGACAGGTCGATCAAAGAGAACCGACAGATCTTCCACCCAGTCGGCCAGTTCAGGAGCGAGCGCCATCGCCGCGGCAGTGAGATCGTTGCGCAACGGGCCCAACTCACGCAGGGCAGGCGGTAGTCGCCGACCGGAGATTTCCTTGCCCTTTGGTTCCTCGAGTCGATCCCACATCGCATAAACCTCGGCGGTTGCCAGCTCGAAAGGGGGGACCACGACCACAACGGCATAGCCACCGTCGATGCGAGCTGCACTCAGCTTCTCGCCATGCCCCTCGATCCACGCCGTTCCACCCGTCAGCAGGAACGGCACGTCGAACCCAACGGTGGGTGCCACGGCCTCCGCCACCACCGGCGACACCTTGCAGAGCCGAGCCACTGCGAAAAGCGTGGCAGCGGCGTCACTCGATCCCCCTCCCAGACCGGCGGCCACCGCGACCGACTTGTCCAAACGGATGTCGAGGTAAGGCTGTTTCATCCCGGTGGCTGCTCGCAGGGCAGTGATCGCCTTCCAAACGAGATTGTCTCCCCCGTCGGGAAGATCGGCTCCGATGACTTCGAGTCGATCCTCATCTCCCTCTTCGACGGTGAGCAGGTCGCACCACTCGATGGTTTGCACAAGCGAGCGCACAGGGTGGAGCCCAAAGCCATCCAGGGATCCGACCTGCAGCGATAGGTTGAGCTTGGCGGGAGCCTGCCATTCGCTCATTGGGCAGCCTCGGCCAGGCGCAGGAATTCGACCGGGCTCAAAGACTCGGCTCTCCTGGTGGAATCGATGCCGGCAGCCGCGCAGACGGCGAGCGGATCAGCCACCGAGGAACGCAGCGACGTCCGAAGCATCTTGCGACGCTGTCCAAACCCGGCGGTAGCCAGGTCGATGGCCCGTTCGATCGGTCCGGTTTGAGGTTGGCGACGGATACCAACAACGGCGGATTCGACCCGGGGCGGCGGAAAGAACACCTGGGGAGGAACGCTAAACAGCCTCGTAGCGGCACCATGCAATCCGACGATGACACTCGGCAGTCCGTAATCCGCGGTTCCCGGCCGGGCAGCGAGTCGGCGAG
>JAICND010000264.1 GCA_025929005.1 Acidimicrobiia bacterium | reverse complement strand
TGTGGTCGGTTTCATCCTCCTTGGCCGGGTCGTCATAGAACGAGCCCGGCAGGCGAAAGAGAAATGGCATTTTGTCGGCGCTGACGCCATCGTCGATTGACCCCGGGTTAAGGTCGCGCTCATGACCGAAGAGCCAGCCTTTCCTCCTTCCGACCATCCTGAAGAACCGGCCCGCCCCACTGGCGATCGCGACTTGGGTCTCTCCTGGGGCCTGGTCGTATTTGTCCTCGCCTCGCTCTTCATTGTCGTCTTCATCGTTCAGAACTCCGATGCCGTGCCGGTCAAGTTCCTCAATTGGGAAGGTCAATTTCCTCTCTCGCTGATCATGGTCGTGATCGCCTTGCTGGCAGTCATCGGTGACGAGGTGGTCGGAGTGATGCGTCGTCGCCGACGACGACGGCAGTTAGCCGAGCGCGAGGAGCTCGAACGCTTCCGCCGCACGTGAGGCTTTGATGGCCGAGCGACTGGTGGTGGTGGGCGGTGACGCTGCCGGCATGTCCGCTGCAAGTCAGGCGCGGCGCCTACGTCCCGATCTCGAGATAGTGGCGTTCGAGCGCGGCGGTCACGTGAGCTACTCCGCCTGTGGCGAGCCCTATTACGTGGGCGGTCTGGTCGACTCCGTTAACCGTCTGGTCGTACGCACCCCCGAGGACTTCGCAGCCCGCGGCATCGAGGTCCACATCCGCCATGAAGTCTCGTCTATTGATCTCGACAGGCGGGAGGTCCACGTCACGAGCCTCGATGGTTTCGAATCCCGCTCCGTTGGGTTCGACCAGCTCATCTACTCCACCGGGTCACGACCTCTGCGGCCCCCTGACATTGCTGGCGTCGACTCGCCAGGTGTGTTCGGGTTGCGAACACTCGAGGATGCCGAGGTTCTGAAACGAGAAGCGGACCAGACTCCCGGTCGCGTCGTGATGGTGGGCGGTGGCTACATCGGCATCGAGATGGCTGAGGCGATGATCGATAGGGGTTGGCAGGTGACAATGGTCACGTCAGGTCGCCACGTGCTCGAGCGCACCCTTGACGATCGGATGGGCGAGTTGGCGGATCGTGCGGTCCGTGAATACGGCGTCGAATTGCTCACAGAAGCACGTGTTACGACCGTCGAAGACAGGCAATCAGATCACGTCGTCTCCGGAGACGGATTCTCGCTTATCGCTGATCTGGTTGTTATCGGTTTAGGAGCCGGGCCCGAGGTCGAGCTGGCTGTTGCCGCCGGGATTCCATTGGGAGTCACCGGGGCAGTTGCCGTGGACGATCGGCAAGCCACCGCGGTGCCCGGGGTATGGTCAGCAGGTGACTGTGCCGAAGCACGGCATCGGGTCAGCAAGCTCCCAGTGAACATCCTGCTCGGGACCGTGGCCAACAAGACCGGTCGCATCGCTGGGACCAACATCGGCGGCGGGGACGCCCGGTTCCCCGGCGTCCTCGGAACGGCCATCACCCGGATCGGCCCCACCGAGATCTCGCGCACAGGCCTCAAAGTCGATGCCGCAGCAGGGTCAGGATTTGCCCCCGTCATTGGGTTTGCCCGCGGAACGGTTCGGGCGGGCTACTGGCCCGACAATGCGCCGATGGCGGTGATGGTGATCGCCGACAAGAACACCGGTCAAATCCTCGGTGGCCAGATCGTGGGCGGGTCAGGTGCAGGCAAACGCATCGACGTCATCGCTACCGCCATCTGGGCCGGCATGACAGCCGCCGAGTTGTCCTGGGTCGATCTCGCCTATGCGCCACCCTTCTCAGGAGTGTGGGATCTCATCCACATCGCCGCCCGTCGGGCAGCCGATGCGTAACGCTGCGCTGGCAGTGGGGCTGGCGTTGCTGGTGACCGCATGCGATCCCCCCGGCTCAAACGGATCGGAACTGGGACCAGTGTCGTCAGGAGACCTGCCCGTCGTCGACCTCCTGGGCGAGGTGTCGAGCGTCGGTGACGGTGACAGTTTTCGAGTGGTTGTAGACGGCGAGGAAATCGAGATAAGGCTGATAGGCATCAACGCACCCGAGCGCGACGAGTGCTTCGGACTTGAATCGGCAGCCTGGCTAACAGATCAATTGGAGGGCAAAGAGGTTGGGCTGGCGCTTGAGCCCGAGCCCGATCAGTTCGGCCGGCTGCTCGCGGTGGCGGTGGTCGACCAGACCAACGTCAATCTCGCCGCGCTGGCCTCAGGACATGCCCTAGTGGTGAGCGCCGAAGGTATCGACCGGGCCTTGTTCGTGCAGGAGGAACAAAGAGCTCGATTGGACAGGACGGGGCTGTGGGCCGACGACATCTGCGGTGCCCGCGGATCGCGAGCAAATCTCGAAATCGTTGAAGTCGACTACAACCCACCCGGACCCGACGCAAACGAAACCGTCACCATCGTCAACAACGGAGCCCAGGACATCGACATGGACGGCTTCGTGCTGAGGGACGAGTCCTCAGTCAATCGTTTCGAGATGCCAGCCGTCGTCTTGGGGCAGGGTGAGCTGCTTACGGTGGAGGTGTCTGACTGTCGAACCGGCGAGTCGGCTACCAGCTGGTGCTCTGAGCAACCGGTCTTCAACAACGACGGTGACACCGCGCTGTTGTTGGATCCTTTCGGACGGGTAGTGGCGCTCGCCCGATATTGAGAGCCCGATAATGACTACCGTTGAGTTATCCACAACAGGAGGGGACGCAGATGGCATTGAAGGACACTCTCAAGGGCTTGTTCACCAAGACCAAGGAAGAGCTGTCGGAGTTGGCCGAGAAGGCCGGTCCCATGATGGAGCAAGCCAAAGAGAAGGCCGGTCCCATGATGGAGAAGGCCAAAGTCATGGCCGAGGAGGCCATGGAGAAGGCCGCCCCCATGGTTGAAAAGGCCAAGGACAAGGCCGGCGAGGTGTTCCAGGAGGTCAAGGAGAAGGTCACCGATATGCGCGCTGGCGACGGCGATGCCAAGGAGACCGTTGCGGATGCCGCCGCCGAGGTCAAGGAAGCGGCCGGCGAAGTTGTGTCTGAGGCCAAGACTGCCATGTCGGAAGGCGTGGAGAACATCAAGGACGCGGTGACCGATAGCGGGGACGAAAAGCCCACAACCGTCGGTTGATGGCTCGTATCTCCAATCGGGTGGGCGCTATCGCCGAATCGGCGACGATGGCGATCACCGAGAAGGCCCACCAGCTCAGGGCCTCGGGCTTGCCCGTGATCAGTTTCGGAGCCGGCGAGCCCGACTTTCCGACTCCCGACCACATTGTGGAAGCGGCTGTTGCTGCTGCCCGAGATCCCCGCAATCATCACTACACACCAAACGCCGGGCTGCCGGAGTTGCGGGAGGCTGTCGCCGCCAGTACCCGCTCCTTGTCCGGGGTCGAGGTCTCGCCCGGCCAGATCCTGATCACCAACGGAGCGAAGCAGGCTGTGTATCTCGGCCTGGCAGCCCTGTTGGATCCCGGCGATGAAGTGCTTGT
>JAICND010000386.1 GCA_025929005.1 Acidimicrobiia bacterium | reverse complement strand
CTCGGCAAGCGCGAATTGGCCTGGCTGACGATCCCGGCTTTATCCGTGGTGGCACTGGCCGCTTTCTGGATCGCGGGTCGCAGCCAGCTGGAAACGACATTGGTCAACCACGCCACTGTGGTTGTCGGAGGTGAGAACCCAACAGCCCGCAGCGCTGTGGCGCTGGCGGTCGGTGCGGCCGGGCCAAGATCGGTGGCGGTGCCAAAAGAGTGGCGGGCCTATCCGACCTCGGTTTCCTCCTTCGGTGGCGAGCTTCCCGCCGCCACCATTCCAGGCGTCCTCAATGAGGACGGTTCCTATCAGTTCGAGTTGGAGCAGTTAGGCGCCGTTGGGATCCAGGGAACCTGGCCGGCCAACGGGTTTCGCCTGCCCGAACTGTCTGCTTCGTTTGAAGGACAGCGGCTGACCGTCAATGTCAACAACGCCAGCGACCTGGAATTCTGGGCGTGGGGACTCGTCGCCCAGGGCCGGGTCGCCGTCGCCACTGAGCCTCTCGCTCCTGGTGCCCACGGAACTGAATCTGTCATCCCGGACAACCAGGGGTTCAACGAGTTTGTTGGATCTGTCGGCGACGCCGTCATTAATGCCCGCCAAATGTGGGACGACCCCACCGTCTGGCAGCGTCTCTCGCCGTTGGGCACCGTCGCCGCCTTCGACCTGGACACTACCGACACCTACTTCTTCGGGTTCAGCGACACCCTCGACATTCCCGTGACTCTGGATGCCGCCAGCCAGACAGCTACCGGCGTCGCCCTAGTTGTCATTCCGATAGATGCAACAACCACCACCGGCGAGAGCTTGACCATGGTCTCCGAGCTGGTCGATCCGGGCGACGCCACATGGATCGACTTCGGTCCCGGCTATCTGCACGTCTATAGCTCCGAAGTGACGGTGGGATGGAGTGTTCCTGACAATATCGCCGGCGATCCCAACCTCTTGGTCAGCAACATGTTTGGCGAGGTTCCACGCAACCTGTTCGCCTTCAACTGGTTGACAGGTCAATACGACGACCTCGAGCTCGGGGGACGAGTCGATCTCAACAGGTATCGGTCCGTCGACGGCGCGGTGCTGGTGCGGGCGACCGCCGACGAACCCGACGCGGGAGAGTTCCGAGAACTCACGGTGTCGCCCTACGCATTCACCCTGGAGTGGTCCCAATGATCGCCACTCTCTCCGGGGTGGAGAAGCGATACGGGTCCGTCAAGGCGCTTGATGGCATCGAGCTGGAGATCCCGGAAGGATCGGTCTTTGGTTTGATCGGCCCCAACGGCGCCGGCAAGACCACCTCGATGCTCGTCATCAGCACCTTGCTGGCGAGGGACGCGGGCAAAGTAGAAGTGTTGGGCATCGATCCTCAGCAGGATCCCCGCGGGGTTCGCCGGCTGCTCGGATACATGCCTGACTTCTTCGGCTTCTACGAGAATCTGACGGCAACCGAGTATCTCTCTTTCTTTGCGGCAGCTTCCGGCGTCAAGCCGGCGACACGTGCCGCCGTGGTCACCGACCTGTTGTCTCTGGTGGACCTCTCGCACAAGTCCGGGGCGGATGTCAACTCGTTGTCGCGGGGTATGAAGCAGCGTCTGTCGCTGGCGCGGGCACTGGTCCACGATCCCCAGCTCCTCGTTCTCGACGAACCCGCCTCCGGTCTCGATCCCCGAGCTCGAGTACACCTCAGAGAGTTGATCGCCGAGCTGTCCCGGCTTGGCAAGACGGTCATCATTTCCTCGCACATCCTTTCGGAGCTGGAAGGCATTTGCTCCCATCTAGCGGTAATCGACGAAGGCAAGGTGAAAGCGGTAGGTCCCCTTGACGAGATCCGCAAGGCCTTGACATCGAGTCGTCGGGTGACGGTCCGGGTGCCTGACGAGAAGGTCGACGAGGTCATGGACTTGCTCGGCAGCGATCCGACAGTGCATGAGGTCGAAGTGGAGAAGGGACGCGTGCGGTTCGTCCTCTCCGGCGATGACGCCGACTCGGCTCGCCTGCTTTCCCGGGTGGTAGTGGCGGGTCACGAGGTCTTTGAGTGGCGAGTGGACGCAGCCGGTCTCGAGGAGTTATTCCTGCAAATCACGGCCGAGGAAGCGGGGGCGGCGTGAACCCGGTCCTCTCCCGTGAGATCCTCGAGCGGTTCCGTGGCCGCAGGGCCGCCCTCCTTATCTTTCTGTGGACCCTGGGGATCGGTCTGGTCGGCTACGTGGTCTACCTGGTCGGACAGCAGGTGGCGAGCGGATTCTTTGGCATGGGACGGCTCATCACAACGGGGTTTGTCGGCCGTTTTCTCTTTCAGGGAATAGTGCTCTTGATGGTCACCGCAGTGGTGATGGTGGTTCCCGGCGTCACCGCCCTGACCATTGTCGGTGAACGCGAGCGTCAAACGCTTGGTTTGTTGCAAGTGACCCAGCTCACCCCGTTCCAGCTCGTGATCGGCAAGCTCTCTTCGTCTTTGTCTTACTTCCTCTTGCTGGTGGTGGCGGTAGCTCCCATCATCGCCCTTCCGCTGTTGTTTGGAGGCATGTCGCTTGGCGACGTCTTTGCAGGCCTCGGCATGATGCTCCTGACCGCGACGATGGTTGGAAGCGTTTCGCTGGCGAT
>JAICND010000143.1 GCA_025929005.1 Acidimicrobiia bacterium | reverse complement strand
TCAGTTCGTGCTCGAGCAACTTGCGCGGTACATGATCATCGCAGTGGTGCTCTTATTTGTGGTCAGCCTGGTAGTTGGCTGGGTCATCGCCGGGCGCGCCCTCGCTCCGATGGATCG
The DNA here is from genome assembly GCA_025929005.1 of Acidimicrobiia bacterium. Taxonomy (GTDB): domain Bacteria; phylum Actinomycetota; class Acidimicrobiia; order Spongiisociales; family ZC4RG35; genus JAICND01. Next base: position 4,961 of record JAICND010000143.1, on the reverse strand, counting down.
GATCACGCAGGTGGCCCGGGAAATCGAGGCCTCCGACCTTTCCCGGCGCATCGGGCTCGATGGCCCCGATGATGAACTGACTCGCATGGCTGCAACCTTTGACGGGATGCTCGACCGCCTTGAGCGCGCCTTTCGATCACAACGGCGTTTCCTGGCCGACACCTCCCATGACCTGCGGACCCCGTTGTCGGTGATCCGCAGCAACGTCGAGGTCACACTCGATGATCCCGCCGCCAACCTCGACGAGTGGCGCTCGACGGGCGAGATCGTCGTTCGCAACGCCACTCGAATGGGGACCATGATCGACGGGCTGTTGGCTGCTGCTCGTTTTGAAGGAGGAAAAGCAGCGCGAGTGAATGTCGACCTGGCAGCTCTGGTCCGCCAGGTAGCGGTCGACCACTCACCAACTGCCACGGCGGCAGGAGTCGTCATCGAGCCGACAACCGCTGCCGCCGAGGTGCAGGGAGAAGCGGTCTCGCTGAGTCGCGCCCTCACCAATCTGGTCGACAACGGCATCCGGGTGTCTCCCCCGGGCGGACGGCTGCGCATTGCCAGTGGACGGGACGGCACCGGCTGGAGCTATCTCGCCGTCTCCGATCAAGGTCCTGGGTTCGACCCCGAAACCACCACCGGTGGCTTTGGGCTCAGCATCGTCGAACAGGTTGCGCAGCTACACAACGGTGTCTTTCGGATCCACACAGAAGCGGGTCACGGGTCGACAATGGTCATCTGGCTTCCGGGTGAAGGGGACGAGGCACCGACCTCCAATCCTTTACCGCTCGTTTAGAGACTTCGGCATAGGTTGGGGTCGGAGGTAACAATGATCGGTATGAACCCAACCCCGAATCCCCGTTCGGATCCGGATGACACTGTTCCCATCACGCCGCCCCAAAGCGATGGCCTGCGCGAGGACGTGCCCAGCGCCATCCCGCCGCTGACTCCCAGGCGTTCCGGTTTGCGTGTTCTCGGGGCCCTCTTGCTTATCGTCGCCTTGTTGGGAAGCGGAGTGGGTATCGGCCTTCTGCTCAACAATCAGGACGGGGCGACGGCAACCGCGACGACAGCGGCAAGCGCACCAACGACCAGCCTGGTAGCGCCGGTCATTGTCCCTGGTGAAGAACCGGTGGCAGACGTCGCTGCGGCGTTGTTGCCGTCGATGGTTCAGATTGACACGGTGTTCGGGCTGGGATCTGGCTTCTTCTATGAGCCCGGCCTGATTCTCACTGCTGCCCACGTCGTCGAAGGGACCGATCAGGTCACGGTTCGATACGCCGACGGCCAGCTCGAGGACGGCACCGTCCTTGGCACCAATGCCGCCAACGACATCGCCGTTGTCCAGGTCGAACGGACCGACGTGCCTCCGGCACCTCTTGCCCTCGACGAAGAGCTCAGGGTGGGCCAGCTGGCAATAGCCATCGGCAGCCCGTGGGGACTCGAACAAACGGTGACGTCCGGCATCGTCAGTGCCGTCGACCGACCGGTCCGGTCGCAGAGCGGTGCCCAGGTGTTGGTGCAGACTGATGCTTCCATCAACCCCGGAAACTCTGGTGGTGCTCTGGCGGATCGGGAAGGTCGCGTCATCGGAGTAAACATTCAGATCTTCACTACCACGGGTTCCAACGCCGGGGTTGGCTTTGCCGTCCCGATCAACCTGGCCTATCAACTGGCCGGTCAGATCGTGGCGGGGACTCCGATCGAAACGGCTTTCCTCGGCGTATCCGGCGAAGACGCCACCGGCGACCGGGCGGGGGCGCTGGTTACCAGCGTCGAAGCCGACGGTCCCGCTGCCGCCGCTGGCATAGTGGTTGGAGACATCGTCGTCGCAGTCGACGCCCAGTCGGTGATGTCCATCACTGATTTGGTCGGCCGCATACGCAGCTACACGCCCGGCGAGACCGTGGTCCTCGACGTTGTGCGCGACGGCGACATCATCACTATCCAGGCCACTCTGGGCGTCCGCCAGGAGGGCTAGCCACAAGAGCTCAGGCGTTCGCTACGACCAACTCCCAGAGACGATCGATGTGCCGCTGGTCGGTTTTGGTCTGGCCGATCGAGACCCGGATGAACGACATCTCGTTGATAGAAGAAGGTGTCACGTAACTGTGCCCTGATCGGTTAATGGCTTCGGCTAGCGATATGGTCGCCTCGTTGCCATCGCTGTGCCGAAAACAGACCAGGGAGAACGGGACTGGGGCGACCAGTTCCAACCGTGGGTGATCCGAGATCCTGGCGGCCAACGATTGTGCGAGCGACACATGGGTGCGGATGAGCTGCCTCAGCCCCTCGGCGCCATATGAACGCAGCACCCACCACAACTTCAGACTTCGGAAGCGTCGCCCTAGGGGGACATGCCAGTCCCGATAGTCGACGACCACAGCCCCGTCGGAGGCAGAGCCTCGGAGATAGGGGGGAAGGATGCTGAGGGCTTTTAGCAATGGCTGTCGGTCGGCGACGTAAAACACGGAGCAGTCGAAGTTCGTCAAGAGCCACTTGTGCGGGTTAAACACATAGCTGTCGACGAGTTCGAGACCGTCCTGATGGTGGCGGAACTCCGGACAGATCATGGCGCTGCCGGCGAACGCGGCGTCGACGTGATGCCAGAGGCCGTCCTTCCGGGCCAACTCGCCGATCCTCCGGACCGGGTCGACTGCGGTCGTGCCGGTCGTTCCGACCGACGAACATACGAAGGCCGGAGTGAGACCGGCTTTGCGGTCATCGTTGATGGCCCGCTCGAGAGCATCGGATCTCATCGCAAACTGATAATCAACCTCGATCGAGCGAAGATGGCGAAAGCCGGCAACGCGGGCGCCCTTCTCGATCGAGGAGTGGGCCTGGCTGGATGTGTATGCGACGAGGTCGTCGAGCGCAGCCTCTTCCTGGGCGCGGTAGCGGGCGACGGCAAGGGCGGTGTGGGTAGCGTCCGAAGCGCTGACCTGAATCACCCCGCCGCCCGGGCCCGCCATTTTCCAGGCTTGCGGAAGACCAAGCAGGTCGACCAACCAGTCGAGCACCCTCATCTCCACCTCTGTGGCTGCCGGGCTGGTCGACCACATCATTCCTTGCTGACCAAGGCTGGCGGTCACCATCTCCGCAAGAACCGCAGGGGGAGAGATGTTTCCAGGAAAGTAGGCAAAGAACCCGGGGTGCTGCCACCCCACCAGACCTGGCACCACCACCCGGTCGAGGTCGGCCATCAACACCGAGAAGTCCTCCGGTTGTTCAGGAGCCCGGTCGGGAAGCACGGCGAGAATGTCACCGGGCTTGCCCTCGGGGAGGACGGGCAGTGTGTCGACCCGCGCGAGGTAGTCAGCTATCCAATCAACGATCTCGTGACCGTGGCGGCGAAACTCCTCAGGGGGCATGTGACCTGCCATTACCCCATGGTGCCATGCGGTCGGCAGCCAAGAGGCGTATAGTTCGCCGGCTGGTTCAAAACCGAGCCAGGTGCCGTCACGACAGCGAAGTCCGGTGAGAGTCCGGCACTGTCCCGCAACTGTCAAGCCCCAAAGTGCTCTCGAGCTGCGAGCCCGAAGGGGACAAGCCAGGTCGCCTGCGTGGTGGTCACGAACGTACCTCGGATGAAGGAGGAGTTCGTGCGGGCTGCCGCCGAGCAAGGACCTTCATCCTCCGCCCAGGAGGATGTCTTGTTTAAGAGTTGTATTCGTCTGGTGAGTCTCCTGTTGGTGGCCGCTGCCTGTGGTGGCGATTCCACCACGACAACGAGTGATGCCACGACAACCACTACCGCCGTCACTACTACAACCACCGCGGTCGTCGATCAGAACTTTCCTGCGACGGTCACCGCCGCCAACGGAGAGGTGGTGATTCCGGCGCGACCGGAGGCCATCGTCTCGCTGTCGGCCACCGCCACCGAGATGTTGTTCGCTATTGGGGCAGGTGATCAGGTTGTCGCCGTTGACAGCCTCTCCAACCATCCGCCGGAGGCTCCCATCACCGATCTGGCGGCCTTTACCCCCAGCGCCGAAGCAGTGGCCTCGTACTCACCCGACCTGGTCGTGATCTCCTTTGACACCAATGACTTATTGGCCGGCCTCACCCAGCTGGAGATACCTACCCTGTTGCTGCCGGCCGCGGCGACGATCGAGGAAGTGTGGACCCAGTTCGGCGCTCTCGGTACGGCTACCGGGAATGTCGACGAGACCGCCGCGGCCGTTTCCGCGATCCAGGCCGATCTCGCCGAGGTGGTTGCTGGTGTCGACCTCGGGGGCACGACACTCACCTATTACTACGAGCTCGACCCCTCGTACTTCAGCGTCACTTCCTCTACTTTCATTGGCTCCTTGATCGGTCAGCTCGGTCTGCAGAACATTGCCGATCCCGCTGATGCGGACGGGGCCGCCTTCGGATTTCCCCAGCTGACTGCTGAGTTCATCATCGCCGCCGACCCCGATCTGATCTTGCTCGCTGACACCCTCTGCTGTGCGCAGAACGCTACTGCCGTTGCGGCCCGCCCTGGATGGGAGGGGATGAAGGCTGTTGTCAGCGGCGGAGTCGTGGAGCTCAACGATGACATCGCTTCGCGGTGGGGTCCCCGCATCGTCGACCTTCTGAGTCAGATAGCTCGGGCGGCCAGTGAGCTCGCTGGCACTTCCTGAGTCGCTCACTAATCGAGCGATGACGGCCCGTGTATCGCCGTCTGCCTGGTTGGTCACTGGCTGTCTGCTGGTAGTGGCCGCCCTGGCGGGTCTGCTAATCGGCCCGGCCGGGATCGACATCGGAGCGGCGTTGCGAGCCCTGGTCGACGCTCTTCCCGGCTTCACCCTCAGCAGCGGGCTCACCGGTCAGGAGAGCGCGATCCTCTTTTCGATCCGGGCTCCCCGGGTCGTGCTGGGTGCCCTGGTTGGAGGCACTCTCGCCTTGTGTGGTGGCGCCTATCAGGGGGTGTTCCGTAACGTGATGGCGGACCCCTATTTGCTCGGAGCCGCGGCCGGCGCCGGTGT
>JAICND010000028.1 GCA_025929005.1 Acidimicrobiia bacterium | reverse complement strand
TCGAGCCTGCCAAGAGGCTCGGCAAATTCGCTGGCATGAGCCTGGGGGCGGCGGTGCTGTTCAGCTTTGCTGCCGTGCTGCTGACGTTGGGCGTGTTTGCCCTGCTCAGACGCTTGCTCCCCGACACCCAGTGGTGGGCGGTCGGGGCAAGGCTCTTTACCGCTCTTGGCGCCGGGGGGGCGGCCGCACTAATCGCATGGAGGATGTCGAGTGACGATCACCACAGCTGACCTCGAAGCCAAGGCGAGAGATATCACGGAGGCTGTCAACGAGACGAAGGACGCCGTCAAGAACACCGCGGTTTTGGCGGGAGTAGCGGTGCTGGCTTTGGCGGGAATCACCTACCTTATGGGACGCCGCAAGTCTCGCAGCGGCCGTGCGGTCGTGGAGGTCTATCGAATATGACGGGTGACACAACCCGGGGGATCTCCAGGACCTTGCGCGGCCTGCGGACCGGCGATCAGCGGACACTCTTCACCGGCGTGGCGATAGTGGCCTACTCCCTCTGGAGGAGAGAGAAGGGTTCCCGGAAGCTGGTCTACCGACGGGTCCTCCGCAAGGATCAGGCATTGCTGATCAGAACGGGCCGTCGCGACACGGAGAAGATCGTCGTGCCCGACGACCTCGCCGACCAGGTCGAGTGGCGCAAGAAGCGGGTTCCATCGAGGAAACGGAATCGATGAGGGATCGGCGGATGGTTCAGGTGGTCGCCTGGGTGGTGATCATCGGTCTGGTGTTGGGCTTGGTTGGCTCCGTGCTAACTCTCTTTCAATGAAGGTGATCCTCCGCAACCCGAGGCGCGAAGTGGAACTAGAAGGGGTTCGACGAGTCGCCGAAGTCTTTCGGAGGCTTGAGCTCGTGCCCGAGTCGTATCTGGTGATCAAGTCCGGCGAGCTGGTGACCTCCGACGAACCGGTCTCCGACGAGGACGTGCTCGAGTTGCGTCCCGTGATCTCAGGAGGGTGACTTGAAGTGCCGGGTGTGTCGGGGTAAAGCGGTCATCGCCGTGAGGCGCCACAACGCCAACTTCTGCCGCTCGCACTTCCTCGAGCATGTTCGCCGACAGGTCGAGCGGACCATCGACGACTACAAAATGTTTGGGTCCGATGATCGGCTCGTCCTGGGGGTATCGGGAGGCAAAGACTCCCTGGCTCTATGGGACATCCTGACGGGGCTCGGCTACCGGGTTGACGGGGTCTACCTGCATCTGGGGATCGGCGAGTACAGCTCCGAGAGCTTGACGCTTTCACAAAGGTTTGCGCTGACCCGAAACCTCAGACTCGAAGTGGTCGACCTGACTGTGGAGTACGGCTTTGCAGTTCCAGAGGCCGCCGCCGCTTCGCACAGGACGCCGTGCTCCGCCTGTGGCCTGTCGAAGAGATACTCACTGAACAAAGTGGCCGCCGAGCGTGGGTATGACGTCTTGGTGATGGGGCACAACCTCGACGATGAGGCGGCCACGCTCTTCTCCAACGTGCTCGGCTGGAACGTCGAGTACCTGGGTCGCCAGCATCCAGTGCTCCCTTCCACCGAGGACGGGTTGTGCAAGAAGGTGAAACCGCTCATACGAGTCGCCGAGCGCGAGACCGCGGCCTACGCCATCCTCGCCGGCATCGACTACGAGGTCGAGGAATGCCCGATGGCAGCCGGCAACACCATCAATCGGTACAAGGAGTGGCTCAACCGACTCGAGGAACAATCCCCGGGGATTAAGGCCAACTTCCTGTTTGGGTTTCTCGAACGGGGCTCACCACTCTTCGAGGTGTCCGACGACATTGCGCTGCGGATTTGCTCGAACTGCGGGCAACCTACAACTGGAGATGTCTGTGCGTTTTGCAGGCTCCAGCAGGTGACGATCTCACGCAGGCAGGATGGATGACCGGACCTTTGCGATCGGGGGAGACCGCGCTACTCGTCGATGGCAAGGGTCGTCACTACCTCATCCGCCTGCAGGAGGGGGGAGTGTTTCATTACCACCTGGGCATGGTTCCCCACGCCGACCTCATCGGGTCCGAACCGGGCATCCGGGTCACGTCGAGCGGTGGAGGAAGGTTGCTAGTCCTCCGACCTCGCATGGTCGACTTCGTGTTGAAGATGCCCCGAGGCGCGCAGGTCGTATACCCGAAGGACATGGGCCCTATTGTCATGTATGCCGACGTCGCTCCCGGATTGACCGTCCTCGAGGCTGGAACCGGCTCGGGGGCCCTCACTCTGGCATTGCTTCGGGCGGTCGGAACCGGGGGGAGAGTCGTCAGTGTTGAGCGCCGTCCTGACCACGCTGAACTCGCTCACAAGACGATCGTCAGGTGGCTCGGAGAGGTCCCTCCCAACTTGGATCTGAGGGTTGGAGAGGCAGAGGATGTCGTCGCCGAAGTGCCGGTCGATCGGATCATCCTCGATCTGCCTGAGCCGTGGCACATCGTCAAAGTGGCGGCCGCTTCGCAACGACCGGGTCTGATTCTTTGTAGCTACTTGCCGACGGTTCCCCAGGTGCAGACCACAGTCGAGGCGATGGAAGAGTCCGGTGGGTTCGCCGAGATCGAGGTCTTTGAGACCCTGCACAGGACTTGGAACGTGTCGGGACGCTCGGTCCGGCCCGACCATCGCATGGTGGGGCACACCGGGTTTGTCGTGATAGGGCGGCGCGTAACGCAAGAGACCCAGAGATAGGGAGACTCAGAGATCACCAAGCTGTCGGTTTGGATCCGTGCGGTCGGTCTCTTGGTCTCTCTCTGCCCTAGGCGCAGGTCCCTAGCCAGTACATGACGCCTTCGACGAGGGCAAAGCCAGCCTGGCTTTCGAAGCTCTCGCCTTGGATGGTGAAGCTAACTGTCGTCGAGAAGGTGTCGGCGATGGCAAATTGACTGCCGTCAGGCGCCGTGAACATTTCGTCGGCGGGGCCGCTGACTTCGCCGATGATCTGGTAGTTGTCGAGGACAATCACCTCTCGTTCTACCCAGGCGCGGCAGAACTCCTCCCCCTGGGTCTCGATGACTTTGGGGTGCAGACGGCCGAAGAGGAAAGCGACATCATCGCTGTCGAGGGCGGCGCGGTAGGCCCCGACAAAGTTTTCCAGCGTCTCTGGGGGAGAAGTGGTGGTCGTGGTAGCGGCAGCCGTAGTTGTCGTTGTCGGGGAGGTGGTGGGAGCCAGAGTTGTCGTCGTGGTTGGGGCGGCTGTCAACGTCGTGGTCGTGGATGGGGCAGGTTCATCGGAGCCACCCAGCATCAGGAGGCCCACCAGGATCAAAACAGCTCCCGACCCGGTCACCAGGAATCCCAAGAGCCTGCGGCTCATCTCAGCAGGGCCCAGGGGGGTATTGGGATTCGAACTCGAGGATCGCCTGAGCCGAGCGCTCCATGGCTGACTTCCCCTGGTTGATGAGTATCTGCAACTCCCGCTGCTGTCGGTCTCTCTCCAATTGATTGACCCCGGTTCCCCCATCCCGCCAGTTGCCAGCCTGCTCACCAGCGTCGCCTATCTGGTATTCGAGGATCTTTTCGACGCATCTATACGTCTGTCCGTCGCATTCCTCGATCTTGTAGGGCCGTACAGTGATCATCTGATACTCCTGAACCAGGCGATATCCAACGAAGGACCTTCGATCCATCCACTCGTTGGCTTTGGTAGCAACCGTGCCAGCCAGCTGAGCGATCAATTGGAGCACGCCCACCACGACTTCCTGCGGTGACGTGGGTACGGGAACCGAGAAGCTGTCGGTCCCGAGGTTACCTTTGGCAGCCAGGTATCCCTCGACCCCTCCTCGGACCAGGTTGGCTGCGCTACCCGTCCGCACCAGGGTCTCGCCGATTCGTTTTCCGGCACCATGTGCGCCCAGCAGTGACCCCAGAAAGCCGAGCTCGGCTCCGAGTCCATTGAGATCGGCTGCCAGCTGTTGGCCGGCCTCGCCGGCCATGGCCCCACCCTGGGTTTCGGTCTCGATTCTGAATGCCATCACAACGCGGAACGTCATCTCGTCGGCCAGTGGCGCGGCCCGGCGGTCACCCTGTGGGCACCCCCCTCGGGTGGTGCTGGTGCCAACAGCAGCGCCGCCACGGCTCATCGTCGTGGTTCCGGTTGCAGTTGTGGTCGTCGTTGTTGTGTCTGACATGTTGGGTGTCGATGCGCCGATGCATTCTTCGTATGCCTTGCGCGCTTTCTCCGCCTCGGCTGCAAATTCCTCGGTCTTGAGACGCCACACGTTGACCATCTCTTCGCCCATGTGCACCGCCTGCAGGATGGAGTCGAGCTGGGCCTCTGTCGACCTGGTGATGGCGGCCATGCCTTCGTCGGTCACAAGTCCCTCAGGTGGCAGCGACTGATAGGTGCTTCCACCGCTGGTGATGCTTCCCATCCCAGCGGAATGCCGGAGTCGTTCGAGTTACTCTTCGATTCGTTGTCGTTCGGCGCGCTTCTCCTCGAGCCAGGCCTGGGACTTGGTGAGCTCCTCCATACAGGTCTCGTAGCGCTGTTGTGCGGCCTGCCAATGTCGGTAGAGCTCGTCACAGCTCTTCTTCGCCAGGAGAAACAGCCCGACCGCTGCGAGGACTCCTCCGAGAGCTATCAAGAGCCATGGGAGCAGTGGGGTGCCATCCCCGACTTCCGGTGCCGCAGTGGTGGTGGTTGTTGTTGTTGTGGTAGTCGTGGTCGGCGCCGTGGTGGTCGTCGGAGCGGTCGTGGTCGTAGTGGTAGGAGCTGTGGTCGTGGTCGACGGGGTTGTGGTGGTTGGTGCCCCAAATCGGGCGATGGCGGCCGGGTCGCAGGCCGGCTCCGACTCGCCGACCGTGAAGGCACCACCGTTCACCAGAGAGGGGATGTCAACGGGTCCGGACATGTTTCCGTTGATGACGGTGAAGTTCTCAATCTGGTGGGGTCCAAACGAAAAGAGTGGAAGCTCAGCGATGGCCAACCCGTCGGGGGCCACAGGGCCGTCGCCGGTTTGCATCCCCGAGGCGCCGTCGATCACCACCACGATCGTCCCTCCACCCCACTCGGGGGGTAGGGCAACCAAGATCAGGGCCTTGGAAGGTGCGTTGTTGACTGGTTGATCAGGAAAATGGTCGACTTCGAAACATGACTGACCGGGTGTAACCGGAGTTTGTGCGGTTGCTGACAACGGAATCAGCGCGAGAAGCACGAGCGAAACCAGAAGCCGACCAATGGCGCCCTTCATATGCCGCTTTATCGACCGAATCGGGCGACGGCTGAGTAGCTAGTTCCCGACTGGACTCAAGGCTCTACGAAGATGCACTCACCAGGGCATTCCTCGGCCGACTCCACGGTCAGCGTCTCCTGGCCACTCGGGACGATGGCCACCCCGGCCGCCCCTTGGGGATTGCCCTTGGCAGCTGCGAAAATCTTGCCGTTTTCGCGCACGTAGGCCAGACCGTCGTCGAGCAGGACGAACACGTCGGGTGCTATCTCCTCGCAGAGACCATCCCCTGTGCACAGGTCCTGATCAATCCAAACTTTCACAACAACTCCGGCCGAAAACGCCCGATAACTGTAGCTATGGACTGGTCCTTTCTTGCCCATTCGCGATACCCATGGAGATAGTCAGGCCTCTCCGTATACTGCGCGCCAGGGCAGGTCTAGCCAGGAGTAGTTGATGAGCCTCAGTAGCAACGAGGAAGCGTCCGAGCTGCGCCGACAAGTTGCCAACCTCGAGGAAGAGGTGGTGGGACTTCGACGGCGTCTTCAGGACGCCCCCCGCCGCATCCAGGAGCTCGAGGCTCGCGTTGTGGAGTCACAAGAGCGCCTGGCCCGATCACTCGCCCACAGCGACAAGCTCGCGACAGTCCTCGAAGAGGCGAGAGAACAGCTCGCCGTCTTGAGAGCCGAGGTCGACAAGCTCACGACACCTCCCAACAGCTTCGGCACAGTCACCGCTGTAAACGAAGACGGCAGCGTCGACGTGATGGCCGGCAACCGCAAACTGCGCGTAGCGGCTCAGCCGTCCGTCGAAGTGAAGATGCTGCAAAAAGGTCAGGAAGTGCTACTCAACGAGTCTTTCACGATCATCGACGTGCGCACCTTCGACCCAACTGGCGACGTCGTCCGCGTCAGAGACAAACTCGATGATGGGCGTCTCGTTGTCATGGCGCATGCCGACGACGAACGCGTCGTGTCCCTGGCCGATTCGATGTCCGACGTTCGTATTCGGGCCGGTGACTTTGTCCGGATCGACCCTCGGGCGGGTCTGGTAGTCGAACGTCTGGCGCGTCCCGAGGTAGAGGAACTGGTTCTTGAGGAGATCCCCGACGTCACCTATGAGCAGGTCGGCGGGCTCACGGATCAGATCGAGGAAATCCGTGACGCCGTTGAATTGCCCTATCTCCATCGTGATCTCTTCTCGAGATACGGTCTGGTCCCTCCCAAAGGGATCCTCCTCTACGGGCCCCCCGGGTGTGGCAAGACTCTGATCGCCAAGGCCGTGGCCAACAGCCTCGCCAAAGCCGTGGCCGAGCGCACGGGCCGGCCCGATGCCCGGTCCTACTTCCTGAATATCAAGGGTCCCGAGCTTCTGAATAAATGGGTGGGGGAGACCGAGCGCCAGATCCGGCTCATCTTCCAGCGAGCCAAAGAAAAGTCGGACGAAGGTGTCCCGGTAATCGTCTTCTTCGATGAGATGGACTCTCTGTTCCGGACCCGGGGCAGTGGCATCAGCTCTGACGTCGAATCGACGATCGTCCCCCAGCTCCTGTCCGAGTTGGACGGAGTCGAATCCCTTAAGAACGTGATGGTGATCGGAGCTTCCAACCGGGAGGACCTGATCGACCCCGCCATCCTCCGCCCCGGACGCCTCGACGTCAAGATCAAGATCTCGCGACCCGGGACCGAGGCGGCCCGGGAGATCTTCCGTATCTACCTCGAAGGTGACATACCTCACGATGCCGACGAGCTGGCCGCTTGTGAAGGGGACCGCAGCCGCATGGTGACCGAGATGATCGACTCCACTGTTTCGGCGATGTTCTCGGAAGGAGAGGAGAATCGCTTCCTCGAGGTCACATACGCCAACGGCGACCGCGAGATCCTCTACTTCAAGGACTTCGCCTCGGGGGCGATGATCGAAAACATTGTCCGTCGGGCGAAGAAGGACGCTATCAAGCGCGAAATCGCTGGTGGTTCGCAGGGAATCCGCCGGTCGGACCTGCTGGCCGCGATCAAACAAGAGTTCCGCGAACACGAGGATCTGCCCAACACGACCAATCCCGACGACTGGGCCAAGATCTCGGGCAAGAAGGGCGAGCGGATCGTCTATGTCCGGACTCTCATCGGTGGCGAATCGGAGGCCCGTTTGATCGAAGCCGTCTCCGGCGGTCAGTACCTTTAGGGCATGGCCGTTCACAAGGTGCTCGGCACCGAGACTGAGTACGGCATCACGGTTCGACCCGTTCGCGATTTCAACCCCGCTCTCGCTTCAGCTCAGCTGGTCAACTCGTATCCGGGCGGTCGGGTGCGGGTGCAGTGGAGCTATGAAGAGGAGTCGCCGGGACGCGACGCCCGTGGCTTTGGCCATGAAGGGTTCGGAGTGGCCGACCCTGAAGGCGCACTCGTTAATGCGGTCTTGTCGAATGGCGCCCGGCTCTACGTAGATCACGCCCATCCTGAGTATTCAGGACCAGAGTGTTACGACGCTCTGGAAGCCGCTCTCTATGACAAGGCCGGTGAACGGGTCATGTTTCGAGCGGCACTGGCTGCTACCGAGTTGCTCCAACCGGGCCAACGGATGTCGGTCTACAAGAACAACTCGGACGGGAAGGGCAACTCCTATGGCGCCCATGAAAACTATCTGCTTTCGAGGGAGACCCCTTTCGGTGAGGTGATCAGATACGCCACTACCTTCTTCGTGACCCGTCAGATCTTCACGGGGTCCGGCAAGGTGGGTTCGGAGAACTCCCGCCCCGACGCCAATTTCCAGCTGACCCAGCGGGCTGACTTCTTCGAAGAGGAGGTGGGCCTCGAGACCACGCTCAAGAGGCCAATCGTCAACACGCGGGACGAACCCCACGGCGACCCGGCCAAATACCGTCGCCTGCATGTCATCATCGGCGACGCCAACCTGTCTGAAACCCAGATCTTCCTGAAGCTCGGTAGTACTGCGCTGTTCCTGGCGGCCCTCGAGGACGGAGCGCTCCCCGACCCTCTCGACCTGGCGGACCCGGTGGCAAGCTGTTGGAAGGTAAGCCACGATCTCTCGTTTCGACAACCGCTTGAGCTCGAGGGTGGTGGGTCTGGGACCGCTCTAGAACTCCAGTGGCGTTACCACGACTGGCTGAAGAAGTACGTGGAGAGTGAACTGGCCGAGGACGAGGTAGCCGTCCGGGTGATAGAGGTTTGGGAGGGTGTGCTTTCAGACATCGAAGCCGACCCCGCCCGTTTGGTGGATCGCCTCGACTGGGCCGCGAAGCTGCGGATCATCGAGGGCTACGTTGAGCGGGATGGTCTGCCGTGGGATCATTCCAAGCTCAAGGCGCTGGACCTCCAGTATCACGATGTCGATCCCCATCGCAGCCTCTACCAGCATCTGGTTGAGCGGCGGGCCATACAACGCCTCTTTGCCGAGGAGGAGATCGAAAGAGCAGAAAAGCAACCTCCGGAGAGGACCCGCGCCTACTTCCGCGGCACCTGTGTCTCCCGATTCCCCAGTTCGCTGGTCGCCGCCAACTGGGATTCCCTGGTCTTTGACACGGGCGAATCGCATCTGAAACGTATTCCTATGATGGAACCGCTGCGAGGCGATCGTCTCCGGGTTGGTGCCCTGCTCGATTCGGTAGATGATGCCGCCGCACTAATCGCAGCTCTTGGAGGTCACTGATGTCAGAACGTGAACGGGCTCGCAACCGAAACCGGGAAGGCGAAGAAGCCGAGGTCGAAGAGCAGCCCGAAGCCAGGGATCAGGAATCGGATCGGAAGCTCGACGAACTTCTTGACGAGATCGACCAGGTTCTCGAGGAGAACGCCGAGGAATTCGTCAAGAACTACATCCAAAAGGGTGGCGAGTGAACCCAGGACCGAGGTTGCCTCTCCTGTTTGACATACCCGCCCCAGGTTCTAGCTTCATCGATCTCCTCTCCACCATGGGTTATCCCGTGTTGCCCACCATGGCCGCTGAATCGAAGCCGTTGCAGCCCCCCGAGGGAACCACGGTCCTAGCCCTTCGCTATGGAGATGGTGTGGTCATGGCGGGGGACCGCCAGGCGACCGAAGGCAACCTGGTGGCCCACCGGCACATCCGAAAGGTTTTCCCGGCCGATCAGTTCTCTGCCGTCGCCATCGCCGGAACCGCGGGACTGGCTATCGAAATGGTGCGTCTGTTCCAGGTCGAACTCGAGCATTACGAGAAGATCGAAGGACACCGGCTCTCCGTCGAGGGCAAGGCGGCCTTCCTCGCCCGCTTGGTGCGCAACCAGCTAGCGATGGCGTTCCAGGGTCTCGTCGTGGTGCCGCTCTTCGCCGGCTTCGATGAAGCTCTCGGAAGCGGACGGCTATATACATATGACGTGGTCGGCGGTCGCTACGAGGAAAACGAGTTTGGGTCTACCGGTTCAGGAGCCCGCTTGGCGAAGTCATATTTGCGCACCGCGTTTCACCCCGGACTGTCAGCCGATGAGGCAGTCGCCGTAGGCGTCGGTGCGCTGGTTGCCGCCGCCCAAGAGGACACAGCCACCGGAGGGCCCGACTTGAGGCGAGGCATTCTTCCCAACGTGTTGGTGATCAGTGCGAGTGGCGTCGAAGAACTCTCAGACGACCAGGTTCGTCCTGCCGCAGAAGTAGCGGTGGATACGATCCGATGACGATTCCCTTCTACGTCGCTCCCGAGCAAT
>JAICND010000403.1 GCA_025929005.1 Acidimicrobiia bacterium | reverse complement strand
CCTCGAGCGCCATCTCCAGACACGCCATGCGGACTGAGCATTGGGCACAGATCGCTTGCGCCGCCGCCAGCTCGTCAGGTCGCTCGGAGAAGAACAGCTCGTGTTGGCCGCTTCCGACACAGCTTCCGTTTTTCAGTACTTGATTCACTTTTTCGGATCCTCTCGTTGGTGGCGACCCCACGAAAAAGGCCGCCGGGTTGGTGGTCGGCGGCCTGGGGGTACTTGTTTCCTACGAGGGTGTCACTCGAGGTGAGGCCGCCTTGGTGTGGCGAGAACGTCAGTGATGGTCGACAGGGGGGCGCCCAAAACGACACGCGCCTGACCGGCTCCCATGGGGAGCCCGATAAATGCTTTCGGGTGCAAGCGGTTTCTCAACGTGGCCTCTTGTGTTGCGACCTCCGCACAGTAAGCGGGGTCGTCAACCAGTGTCAAGGTCATTTATGCAGGCTGTGCATAGGTCAACCGATGGCCGCCAGCACGGCGGCCAGGCCTTTTTCGCGGTCCGCGCCGAGGTCCACCCGGATCACACGACGGCCACGTTCCTGCAGGGCGAGGTAGTCCCCGAGGGCCTGTGCGGCAATGATCCGGGCGAAAGTGGTGGAGCCTTCGGGTACTGCCAGGTCCTCTTGAGGGTCGTCGACCAATTGCAGAAAAACACCGTTGTTGGGTCCGCCTTTGTGGAGCTGGCCAGTCGAGTGGAGAAAACGCGGTCCGTACCCGGTCGTGGTCGCAGAACCTGCCCGATTGCCGACACGATGCCGGATCCTTGCGATGAGAGCGTCGGTGACATCGTCGGAAGGCAGATATGCATGAATTCCGAAGTAGTCCCCCGGTTTCATGGAAGCAAGCAGATCGTCGATCCGATCGGCCAACACCGGGGAGAAGAAATCGAAGAGGTCGACCCGGACAGGCTCGGCGTCGAGCGCCTGGCGGGCCCTCTGTTTGGCAAGCTCGACGTCGGGTTGATCGAATGGGTGCACACCGAGGATTTCACCGGCAACGGCCGTGGCAATTTCGGCGGCGAACATCTCACCAGCAAGCCCGTATGGGTCGGAAACTTCCCTCGCCACCAAGGGATGACCGGGTGGCGCTGCCATGACAGGTTCGGAGGCCAACCGGATTTCCTGGAAGACTCGATCCTCTCCATAGCGATCGAGAGCAGGTTCAGAGGCAATTGGAACGATCCCCTTCCCGTTCTTGCCGAGGCTCTCGGCGACCAATTGTTCAAGCCAGATCGGAAAGCTCCGGAGACCAGGTGAGGTCTGAAAGCTCAGCTTGTCGCGGCCGTTCAGCGTCTCGGTGGCCCAGGTCACCCCCATCGAGACGGAGTCCTCCCAATCGACGACACCGGCATTGGCGAGAAGCCGGTTGAGATCGGCTCCAATAAGGGCCGCAGGAACCAGCCCGAATGACGTAAGCGCCGAGAAACGACCACCGACATCGGCGGGTGCCTTGACGACCGCCCGGAAACCACGTTCCTCGGCCAGGACCTGCAAAGGTGTGCCGGGGTCGGTGATGGCGATGAACCGGTCGCCGGTCCCTCCTGTTTCCCGCCAGAAGTAGCGGAATCCAGAGAGCGTCTCGAGCGTGGTGCCCGATTTGGACGACACCACAAACAGGGTCCGGGCGGGATTGATCGACTCGCGCACTCGCCGCACCTGGTCCGGGTGGGTCGAGTCGAGAACCGTCAGAGGCGGATGTCCCGCACCGACTCCGAGGATCGAGGCGAACACCTCGGGAGCCAGCGACGAGCCACCCATGCCGAGCAAGACCACCCGATCCGCCGAGTCCGCCACAGCCGCGGCAGCCAGAGTCTCAAACCCGGCGACTTCTGTTTGCATCGTCTCGGGTAGTTCAAGCCACCCGAGTCGATTCGCCAGCTCGGGAGTCCCAACCGGACCCCAGATCAACGGATCCCTCGACCTGAGTCTGGGAGTGAGCCCTTTCCAGCGTTCGTGCTGTGCGGCCACGTCGACCATCATCGGAGTATGGCAGCGCCATTTGGGCGGCTACCTTCCCCACCAACGGATGAAACGTTTCCTTCTGTTCGTTGTGGGTCTCCTGGGTTTGGCGGCGGTGGCCGCCAAGCTCCTTCTCCGATCCCGCATCGACGAGGACCTTGATGAGGCTGACCTCGCCGTCGTCCTCACTGGCACCGTTTACCGCCCTACCGCCCAACCCTTCATCGGGGCGACGGTTTTGGTCGTGGCGGGAGCCGCTGACATCGACCTGACCCAGGTCCAGCCGGCCCCTACCGGGGTCGAACTAGCCCTCTCCATGTTCGGCGCGAGTCTCCGGGTCACCATTCCGAAAGCCTGGAACGTGTCGGTCGATCTCGATCAGCGTGGTGCCGCTATCCAGTATCCGCAGGACACGACGCCTGACGCTCCCTGGTTGCGGGTAATCGGACGGGCGTGGGGAGCGGCGATCAAAATCGCCCGAGCCTGATCAACCTTCACACGATGCGCCGGTCGGTCGCCCATCTTGCTAACTCGTG
>JAICND010000471.1 GCA_025929005.1 Acidimicrobiia bacterium | reverse complement strand
GGTCTCGGCGTCGTAGCGGTAGACCTCCTGCGCCGGTGCGTCGCTCGTCGCCTCGCGGTTGTCGTATCCGGAGGGCGGCGGGGCGACCGCGGTGAAGGTGGTGTGCAGACCGTCAGCCGTTATCCGCGCAGAGCGCTGCGACGGGATTTCGTCGATCGGCGCCGGCGCCACGTCGGTTCCACCGATGTCCTCAGTCGCCAAGGTCATGATGAAGGTGAAGGCACTCGGCCCACCGCCAGCGTCCGCCTCATATAGATAGAGGTTGCGCGCCCCACTCACGCCCGGCCCGCCGCCATCCAGGTCCTCGGTAGAGGCGAAGTAGATGCGCGAGGCGTCTTCGCTCGCCCCCATCGGTCCCAGCACGCCTTTTGCGATCAGCGTCGCCGTCTCCGAGTCGACGTCGAATTCGTAGAGCTCGTCTTTATGGGGACCGGAGTCGAAGGCGAAGATCGCCTTCGAACCGTCGTCCGCGGCGGTCCAGTACCAAGCGGGGTCGGGTGACACAGAGCCGGAGACCTCGCGGGTTTCGGTGCCGTCGATGCGGACGTAGATCGGCCCTGGTACCCCCGGCGTAACGCCGAACCCCGCGTTAGGGGCGTCGTATGCCGTCCAGAAGATGCGGGAGCCATCGGCGGAGATCGCGTTGCGGGTGCTCGACTGAGTCCCACCCGGTACCCCAGCCGGAGCCCCCGCTCCGCACGACACCGGATTCGAGCTGCCGTCGGTCAGGTAGCAGACAAAGCGCAGTCCCTCCGGCGTACTCTCGTAGAGCAGCAGTTCCGATTCCCCCGGCAAGGTCGGCGCGTCCGAGGACAACACACCGCTGGAGATGAAGATCGCGTGCGTTCCGTCTGCCGAGGCACCGTGCGCGAAAAGCTCAGTGTATTCGCTGGGGTCGCGGTTTAGCGGTTCTTGGGTGCTGAGAGGGATATAGACGGGGGGCTCAACGCAATTCTCACGTCGGTAGATATTCGCGAAACCTTCGATCGCGCCTTCGGACAGCGGAGACGCCGAGTAATGACGCAGCCAAGCCCGGCAGAGGTCAGGAGAGAAGAGCTGGAACTCGCTTCTGAACAGATGATCGGCGAGAACGGGAGATTCGGTTCGCGACGGCGAAATCGCCTCGCTCCCCCAACCCGCCTTCGTGCGTTCCGCCAAGTACTGGGAGGTATAGGGAGCCGACTGAGGCTCAACGAAAGCATATGCCGAGGAGTAAGTGAAGCGATCGCCCGAAGGAGCGCTTTGGTGTGATTCGCTGAGGAACGGAACGATTCCTTGCCTTGCCGTCCAAAGCGCCACGTCCCCGCCCTCTTTGTCGAGCGGCGAAACCATCTCGTAGGCCCGGCAGTCAAGAAGGTGCGCTCCCGGACCTTTGCGGAAGGCGTCATTGGTACAGATGTCGGGAGGCGGTGGTGATTTCAAGGTTTTGATGCTTGCTTCCAGACCTGCCTCGAAGCTCGCTTCTTCCGGCCCTTCGCCATCGGGGTCGATGCCGAACACCGGCCCACCACCCCCGCTCTGGGCGACGAAGCGGTAGTGATAAAGCGTGCCAGGATCGAGGCCCGTTAATGAGACGAGTGCCGTCTTCAGCGCTTTGTTGGTGAACTGTTTGGTCAGGAGGGCTGAAGCCACCGGGGCCTGCGAGGTGCAGCCACCGCTTGAACACGGCGCTTTTCCGTATTCGACGTAGTAGGTCGCATCGGGCCAGAACTTGGGGTTGATCTGCGCCTGAACCGTGGCGCTCGCGGTGCCCACCGAAACCGCATATTGGGCGCTGATCACCGGCGGCCTCACGGGCGGGCTTTCACAGCCGATCGGGGGTGAGCCGTAAGCGTCGACATAGCTCGCTGCTCCCGTACCCGTTTTGAAGACTGAGATGTAGAGGTTTCCGGGCTCAGCGCTGTCAGCGCAAATGTTGACAGCGATCCCATTCAGCCGCGGCCCCTGGAAAGGAATGAAGGGGAAG
>JAICND010000043.1 GCA_025929005.1 Acidimicrobiia bacterium | reverse complement strand
CCCTCCAACCAATGGAGGGCGGCCTCTTCACCTTCCAGCACCACCATCGCCGCCACGAATGTGAGAAAGGACCCGTTGGTGGGGGCAATGCCGATCCGGCCCGCCCAGGCTGGATCGGTGAGCTCCTGGTAGCTCGCCGGCAGCTCGGCGGCGGACACCAGTTCAGGGTTGTAGGCAAGTACCCGGCTGCGCGCTGTGATCCCGGTCCAATAGCCATCCGAGTCGCGGAAAGGGGCAGGTACGAGCGACAGCACCGACTCGGGAAGGGGTGCGAGCAGAGTGCGGACCGAGCCGATCGTCGCTGGATCCTGGGCATAGAAGACGTCCGCCGGTGAGAGCGATCCTTCGACGTTGATCGTGGCTGCCATCTCGGCTGAACTTCCGTAGCGGACCTCGACTTCGATCCCGGATTCGCTTTCGAACGACTCGATCAAAGGCGCCACCAGCTCCTCTGATCGCCCCGAGTAGATGACCAGAGGATCGCCTGGCGAGGCCGTGGTGGTGCCCGCTCCCCCGCAGGCTGCCGCAAGGAAAGCCAGGACCAGTCCAGTCGCTAATAGGTGTGTATAGCGCCGCACGGTAGGCGACCCTAATAACCACTACGCCCGTAGTGCAAACCTCATGGGGCAGTTATCGATGGGCTGCCGTACCATCGAGGCTCATGGATGCCTCCGTCTACACGGCCACCTACCGCGAGTACGTGGCGGCCGTGTACGAATTGGGGGAAGAGGGGCTCCCCGTTATCCAGGCCCGCATCGCTGAATGGCTCGGGGTGAGCCGGCCGAGCGTATCCGAGATGATCAAGCGGATGGAAGCCGACGAGTTGGTCACCTCGGGCGGCGAGATACGACTCACCGAGAGAGGTCGACACCTGGCTGAGGTGGTGGTTCGTCGTCACCGGCTAGCCGAACGATTCCTATCCGAAGTGCTCGGCTTGCCCTGGGTCAAGGTGCATGCCGAGGCAGAGGTTTGGGAACACGCCATCTCCGACGACGTCGAGCGGGCGATGCTTGCCAAGTTGGGAAAACCGACCACATGTCCGCACGGCAACCCCATCCCCGGAGCCGGCTACCGACAACCGAAACTGGTACCCCTCTCCGACCTGGGCAATCTCGAGGCGATCCTGCACCGCATTTCCGAAGAGCTCGAACTCGACTCAGACATTATGGGTTTTCTGGACGATTCCGGGCTACGGCCCGGGGCCGATGTTGCTCTGGTGGCCAGAACCCCCGACGGCACTCTCACTGTCCGGGTTAACGACGAGCGCCAGGTGGGGATCGGTTCGTTCATAGCCGAGCGGCTGTTCGTCGGGACTGTCCCGGTCTAGAAGCTCTCCATTGCGATCCGGGCTGCTTCTTGCTCGGCCTCGCGCTTGGAGGCTCCGCTCCCCTCGCCGCGCAACTCGCCATCGACGAACAACCTGGCTGTGAACTTCTTGGCGTGGTCCGGACCGGTGGCGTCTATCCGGTACTCGGGTTTGAGACCCGCGGCCGCCAGGATTTCCTGCATCCTGGTCTTGTAGTCCGCTCCACCTGGTCGAAGCAGACGCGTCTGAATCCTCTCATCCCAGTGAGCCAGAACAAACCGAAGGGCCACGTCGAACCCGGCATCGAGATAGACGGCCGCGATCACTGCTTCAACAGCGTTGGCGAGGATTGAGGACTTGTCCCTTCCTCCGGTGGACTCTTCACCCCGACCCAGGACGAGGTATTTGCCCAAATCGAGCTCGCGGGCGACTGCCGCCAGCTCATCACGACTGACGACAGCTCCCCTCACCTTGGCCATCTGCCCCTCGTTCATGTGTGGGTTGCGCTCGTAGAGGTAGGTGGCGACGGCCAGGCTTAACACCGCGTCGCCGAGGAACTCCATCCGCTCGTTGTCTATGGCCTCCAGATGCTCGGCCTGGTACGAGCGATGAATCAGCGCTCTGGCCAACAATTCCTGGTTGGCGAAAGTATGTCCCAGGGCAGCTTCGAGACCAGTCACTGCGAAGCCAGGCGGGCGGTGACCTTGCCAACCAGGTCCCGACCGATGCCATCCCGCGCTTGGCGAAGGGCGTTGGCGATAGCGATCCTCGATGACGCGCCATGGGCGATCACGACCACTCCTCCCACCCCCAGGAGGTGGGCCCCGCCTGTGTGCTCGTAGTCGAGGCGCTGGCGGGTCGGCTGCAACGCAATGGCCACCTTTGACAGGATCTCGCTCTCAAGACCGCCGAGGGCTTCCATCACCAGACCCAATACCATTTGGGCGACCCCCTCGGTTGTCTTCAGAAAGATGTTCCCCACAAAGCCATCGGTGACGATCACGTCGGCCCGGTCGGTCGCCAGGTCGCGACCCTCGACGTTGCCGACGAAGTTGATGGGTGCCGACTGCAGGAGCACGTAGCTCTCTTTCTCGAGCGCCCTCCCCTTGCCGGGCTCTTCGCCGTTGTTGAGGAGCCCGACTCTGGGAAGGGTCATCCCAAAGAAGACCTCTGCTGCTACTGAACCCATCAGAGCGAACTGAACGAGATGTTCCGGTTTCACTTCGGGGTTGGCCCCCGAGTCGAGCACGAGGGTCGGGCTGCCCGGGGTGGGGAACACCGAAGCGATGGTCGGTCGCTGCACACCGGGAGAACGGCCGATGACAATCGCCGCTGCCGCCATGGCGGCCCCGGTCGAGCCCGCCGACACGAGGGCTCCGGCCACGCCGTCTCGCACCAGTCGGGCCGCGACCGTGATCGAGGAGTCCGGTTTCTCTCGAATCGCCCGAGCGGGATCGTCACCCATAGCGATCACGTCACCGGCATGAACTATGGGCAGGTCAGCTCCAAGACCCGCTAACTCGAACTTGAGCCGGGGTTCGTCGCCTACCAGGATCGTCTCGACGCCCTCGGTGGCCGCATCAACGGCTCCCGCTACCACCTCCGCCGGGGCTCGGTCGCCCCCCATGGCGTCGAGGGCGATCGGGGTCATTCGGTTTCGAGAACCTCACGGTCCCGGTACGTTCCGCAGTTGAGACAGGCCCGGTGTGGCAGCTTCTGGGCGCTGCAGCGCGGGCAGGTCGACCGTGGCGGTCTGGCCGCTTTCCAGGCCGAACGACGGTGGTGGGTGCGCATGCGCGAGCTCTTTTTCTTTGGCACCGCCATGGTGCTCTCCTAGCTTTCGGTCTGGAACAACTGTTTTAGCGCGGCAAAGGGCGAGGCCGACTCATCGCCGTGGCCTGCGCAGGGGTCCGTATTCAAGTCGGCCCCGCACGTTGGGCAAAGTCCCAGACAACCCGGCTTGCATAGGGGGTCGGCCGGAAGGGCCAGCGAAAGTTCATCGTGGACAACCTGACCCAGGTCAATGGTCGCATCGTGACTGATTGGGGAGAGATCTTCGGAGGGGTTCTGGGCGAACAACTCTGTGAATGCGACTTCGAGCTCGTCGTCCCATTCGATCAGGCAGCGGGCGCATTCGTGGTGGGCCGGGCTGGCGGCGGTGGCAGTGACGAGTATCCCGTCGGGAATCGATTCGAGCCGGGCGGTCACCGTGGCAACGTCATCAACTCTCGACTCGCCTACCTTCAACTTGACGTGCATCCGGCCGCTTATGTCCCGGTGGACACCGGGATGACCAACGAGGTCGCCCACATTGATGAGGAGCCCGTCCATGTCTGCGACTCAGATCGGTGGTTCCGGTGGTTTGGGCCGGGCCCGATGGAACTCGTCCCGGGAGTAGTGAACCCGGCCGAGTAGCTCGGTCAGGAGAGTCTCGAGTCTCCGCAGATGGCCATCGATCTCATCTTCGGATTCGAGTCGCATCCTGCGGGCGTCACCCTCGGCCCGTCGAACCAAAAGGTTGGCCTCCTCCACCGCCTCACCCAGAACATACGAATCCGTCACGAGCCGCCGTGACTCTGTCTGGGCCTTGTCGAGGAGGTCGCGCGCCTTTTCGTTGGTCCTGGCAATGAACGCTTCCCGCTCCCGGACCATCCAGCGGGCCGCCCTCAACTCATCGGGAAGGATGGCCTGGAGCTTCTGAAGCCGATCTGTCAGCATCTCTCGATCAATGATCACGTTGCCGGACAGCGGCACCGACTTCGCTTCTTGA
Organism: Acidimicrobiia bacterium; assembly: GCA_025929005.1. Lineage (GTDB taxonomy): Bacteria > Actinomycetota > Acidimicrobiia > Spongiisociales > ZC4RG35 > JAICND01. The sequence continues at coordinate 4,348 of JAICND010000043.1, read as the reverse complement.
ACCTCGGCAATGAGCGACTCGATCAGCTCGAACACATCGGTGGTGTCGTGCATGCGGAGATCGATGGCTGCTTGCAGCGACTCTTCGCTCATTATGAATGCTCCTTGGGAGAACGCTCCTTGAGGGCCTTGGCCACGTTGGCTGGAACCAGGCTATCCACATCGCCACCGAGCTTTGAGATTTCACGGACAAGCGATGACGACAAGTAGCCCCATTGGGGATTGGTGGGAATCAGAAGGGTCTCGGTTCCGGCCAGAGTCCAGTTCATCTGGGCCATCTGCAGTTCGTAGTCGAAATCGCTGACGACCCTTACGCCCTTGACGACTACATCGACCGACCTGTCCCTCGCAAAGTCGACCAGAAGCCCCTCGAAGGACTCGACCTCGGCCCTCCCCTCAACCAGCTCTGCTAGCAGGGCGACCCGCTCGTCGGCGGGGAGAAACGGAGTCTTGGAGGGATTGTGGACGACGCCCACTACAACCCTCTCGAAGATCTCAATGCTGCGGTAGATCACATCTAGATGGCCGTTGGTGGGCGGATCAAAGCTCCCCGGGCACAGAGCTGTGGTCAAACGGGCTCCTTCACGTATCGGCATATCTTGCCGTCCCCGTACCGCCGAGTGGTGACATGTCGCCACCCCGGGGGCGGCGCCGGCTCCCGGTCTGGTGCCCGGCGTTGGACGATGAACTCGGCTCCGGGTCCGGAGATGCGGTCGACCGCCTCCATCACGCGTTCGACGTCGTTGGTTGCCATGGCCCAGGGTGGATCGCAGAAAACAAGGTCGAATACACCCAGGGCAGAGGCCACATAAGCCTCGACGGACTGCCCGACCACGATCCCGTTGGTGAACCCGACGGTCGTGAGGTTGTGACGGAGAGCATCCAGTGCCTTGCGACCGTTTTCGACGAACACGGCCTGGGCCGCTCCCCGCGAGAGGGCCTCGATGCCGATGGCTCCCGAGCCGGCATAAAGATCGAGGACCCGTGCTCCGACGACCCGCTCACCGAGAGCGGAGAACAGGGCCTCTTTGGCCCGATCGGTCAGAGGGCGGGTGTTGCTCGTATCGGGTCCCTGCAGGCGCCGACCCTTGGCCGATCCGGCAATGACGCGCATTGGCCATTGTCCCATTACGAAAACGTGCGTACACTCAGCGGCACATGAACCCCGCCAGCAGCTCCCCGTGCATCTGCTCCTGCATGTGTGCTGCTACGCCGTGCGGCGAGGAGACCATCTAGAGCTTTAGAGCTACAAGCCTCCATTCGAGACCCGCACCGGTATCAGGGCGGGTCTTTTTCATTTCCGGAGAGACCGTTGACCACATCGATATCCAACCTTCTGAACACCGATCGCCGCCTGCGACGTTTCGAGGACGTCCGCCAGCTTTTGCCCGACGTTGATAACCCGAGCCCCTTGGTCCGTCTGAACCGGGTGGTGCCTTCATTCAGCCAGGTCTATCTGAAGCTGGAGTGGTTCAACCCTTTCGGTTCAATCAAGGATCGGGCCGCCGCCTATCTGTTGTCCGGGCTGGAGGAACGGGGAGAACTGACCGGACGACGTCTGGTCGAGGCGTCGTCGGGCAACACTGCCATCGCGCTGGCGGCCCTCGCCGCCCTGACAGACACTCCGATCATCATCACCATCCCCGAAGGGGTTCCTGAGGAGAAGAAGGTTCTCCTGCGGATGCTCGGAGCGGAGGTCTGGCCGACACCCGACGACTTGTGCCCGGTCGACAACCCCGGGGACGGCGCCATTGCACTGGCCCGGTCGATTGTGGAGAGCGCCGGCGGCGATAGCTATGTCTGGCCCGATCAATACTCGAACCCCGACAACGTCCGCGCCCATTACGAGACGACCGGTCCCGAGATTTGGCGGCAGACCGAAGGACAGGTCCGCACTCTCGTGGCCGGACTCGGCACGTGCGGGACGATCAGCGGAGTGGGCCGCTATCTGAAAGAACACGATCCCTCGATCCAGGTGGTGGGAGTAGAGCCGCAGCCCGGCCACCGTTTGCCCGGGCTCAAGTCCTTTCGTGAGGCGAAGACCCCCGACATCTTTGACCGCGAAGTCGTCGACGCCGTGATTCAGGTCGACGATGAACCTGCGTACGCGATGACCAAGCGGCTCTTTCGTGAGGAAGCCCTGATGGTGGGTCCGTCCACGGGCGCTGTGGTTGCAGCGATCACGGGACTCCGTTCAACGGGGCTCACCGTGGGGATCTCGCCCGACTCCGGGTTCAAATACACGAGCTTTTTCGGAGACCAAGAGACATAGAGACAAAAGAGACAGAGAGACAGAGAGGCCAAAATGACACTGCACATAAATCAGGAAGTGACCGAGACGCTGGATACCGCCGGGCTGTTGTGCCCGCTGCCGGTCTACAAAGCCGGGCTGGTGCTCAACCGCCTGGCACCGGGCGAGGTGCTCCATCTCATCACCACCGACCCCGGCTCCCTCGAAGACATTCCCGCCCTGGCCCGCCAACGAGGCGATGTGTTGTTGGGGGTCGATGACCAGGGAAGCCGTCAGCTTTTCTGGATAGAGAAAGGTTCACAACGATGACCACGGCTGCGCTGAATGTCGCCCCGGCTGACTCTCAACACGAGCCCGCCCCCCGCTCCAAACGCATCGCACTCGTCGCCTCCAAGGGAACCCTGGATCAGGCCTATCCACCGCTGATCCTGGCGACTACTGCTGCCAGCCTCGGCTGGGAGGCCGGCGTGTACTTCACGTTCTACGGGCTTGACATCATCCATCGCAAGAGGCTGCCGAAGTTAAAGGTGGCGTCACTTGCCAATCCTGCAGGTCCCATTCAGCTGCCCAACCTGCTGGGAGCAATTCCAGGAGCCACCGCCGCTGCCACCGGGGTCATGAAGAAGTGGATGCGCGACGCCAAAATGCCGCCTGCCACGGAGTTCATAGAGATGGCACGAGGTCTAGGCGTGAAGTTCTTCGCCTGCTCAACCAGCATGGGTGTGATGGGCGTGAAAGAGGAGGATCTCGTCGACGGCTGCTTGGTCGCAGGAGCTGCCGCCTTCCTCGACTTTGCCGGTGACGCCGACGTTCAGCTGTTCATCTAGTCCCGCCTGTAAGCGCCGTCGCGAATGCCGGTGCGCCGGGCCGAGCCGGGCAGCTCACCCAGCTTCTAGGACCGGAAAAGCCACTCCACCCGCTCGCCCAGAAACACCCTGACCTCCTCGCGCAGGTCGGGGTGCCCGCTCAGGTCGCTGTCACGATCAACCAGTGCAAACGCCTCGGTGCGGGCCGCTACCAGTTGATCGAAGTCGGCGAGGAGATCCGCCAGCCGCAGGTCTGCTATTCCCGACTGGCGCGCGCCAAAGACCGTTCCCTGGCCACGCAGCCGCAGATCCTCCTCGGCTAGGCGAAATCCATCGTTGGTGGCCACCATCGCCGAGAGGCGCGCCTCCCCCTCTTCGGAGGTGGGGTCGGCAATGAGCACGCAAGTACCCCCGTGGCTGCCTCGGCCGACCCGCCCCCGCAATTGATGAAGCTGAGACAGTCCGAACCGGTCGGCATCTTCGATCACCATCACGGTCGCATTGGGGACATCGATCCCAACTTCGATAACAGTCGTGGAGACGAGCACGTCGATCTCTCCCGCTCGAAACGAGGTCATCACACCTTCCTTCTCCCGCGATGGCAATTGGCCGTGGATCAAGCCCACCTTCATCCCACCGAGCACCTCCCGCAAGCGCTCGAACTCCGACGTGGCCGAGGTGACCTCGATCTTGGGGCTGTCTTCGACGAGCGGACACACGACAAACGCCTGCCGGCCCTCGCTCACTTCCTTGGCGACGAGATCCCACGCTCGCTGCTGGCTATTCCATCCCAGGGCAATTGTCCTCACGGGGGATCGGCCCGGCGGCATCTCGTCGATGATCGAGATGTCAAGATCTCCGTAGAGGGTCATGGAGAGGGTGCGGGGAATCGGGGTGGCGGTCATGATCAAAAGGTCCGGATCTGCTTCTGTCGCCTTCTCCTTCAGAAGCACTCTCTGCCCCACTCCGAAACGATGCTGTTCATCGATGACGGCTACGGCCAGGCGATCGAAGTCGACTCCTTCCTGGATCAGCGCGTGGGTGCCGATCACGAGGTCGATCTTGCCGGTGCGAATTGCTTCGATGATCTCGCCCCTGGTGGCGGCCGGGTCATAGTTCACCCTCGCTTGCGAAGAAGTCAGGACTGCCAACCGAACCTGCGGGCCGTCGTCGGCGAACAGGTTGCCCATTCCGAGCCGGGCACCCACCCCCTCCTCCATCGGCGACAAACCGGCTGTCTCGAGCAGGGTCCGGATGGCCAGGTAATGCTGCTCCGCCAGGACTTCGGTGGG
>JAICND010000488.1 GCA_025929005.1 Acidimicrobiia bacterium | reverse complement strand
TGGCTCCTGCCGGTAAATGACCCCCGCGGTCAAGCCGTCCGCCGCTGCCAGGTCGGCCAGAATCGTCCCCTGCAGGAAGTCGGACGGAGCGGTCCGGAAATACAGCCCTTTGTCGTCGTAGGTCGACAACAACTGCGAGGTGTTAGCAGGCGAGAACTGGATGACTCCGGCTCCCGTGATCTTGTCGATAACCGTAAAGGTCACCGACGATGAGGCGGCGCCAAAGATGGCGTGGACGCCGGCGGCCAGATGTCCGTCGACGGTCGTGTTGGCGATATCGGTCGAGGTATCACCGGAGTCTCCCGGGATCCAGACCACGTTGGCACCCATCACGCCGCCAGCGGCATTGATGTCCTCGATCGCCAAGGTGGCGCCGGCAATCTCAGGTGGCCCCAGGAACGCCAACGAACCGGTCTCTGGCAGCAGGCCTCCAAAGGTCAGAGACTCACCGGTTCCACCGGTAGTGGTGGTGCCGGCCGCCGTGGTGGTGGTTGTTCCCCCAGCTGTGGTGGTCGTGGCATCAGTGCCTCCACAGGCCGCGAGAACCATCCCGAGCAGCGCAAGGAGTATTACCCCTCGCACATGCCTCGTTTTTCTCATTTTTTCTTCCTTCCAGTCACGGATAGCCCCGAAGGGCATCGGGGTGAGGATAGCCACGGGATCCACCTCACCCGGACGATCCGGCCCTTTGATTACCGTCTAATTCCATGACTGACGAGATTGCAGGCCGGGACGCATATGCGGCGACGGCAGAAGGCCAAGTGCTGGAAGTTCTCCCCGAGGGGGTTGTCCTGGACCGCACCGTCTTCTACGCCAGGGGAGGGGGCCAACCCGGTGACATCGGGATCATCCGATACGACGGTGGCGAGGTAGGGGTTACCGACACGTTGCGGGCCGGAGGCAAGATCTTTCACATCGTTGACAATTCGCAGCTTCTGGAGCCCGGGATGGCGGTCGAGGGGCGGATCGACTGGGATCGCCGATATCTGACGATGCGAACCCATACGGCTCTTCACGCTCTTTCCGGCGTGGTGTGGCGGGACTTCGGGGCCAAGGTCACTGGAGGCAACATGGAACCCGGAGTCGCCCGAATGGACTTCGAGCTGGAGTCGATGTCGGTCGAGTTCGGGCGCGAGGTCGAGAGGATCCTCAACGCCGAGTTGGTCCGCGGCTATCCAGCCGAAGTGCTCTTCCTAGCCCGTGAGGAAGCACTAAAGGACCCCGACCTTATCCGGACCAAGGTGAACCTGATCCCCGACTACGTCGACGAGATCCGTGTCATCGACATAGTCGGGTTGGATCGCCAGGCCGACGGCGGCACCCACGTGCGTTCCACCCTCGAGGTAGGCACGGTGCGGGTGGTCAAAACCGAATCGAAGGGCAAGGCGAATAAGAGAATGCGAATTGAGATTGCGTAGCAATCTCAATCGTTCAGAGTGATCGACTTCGTCATCGGTGTTTATCTCGCGGGTCTCGGGGTCCGCGGATGGATGCGGGGCCTCGTCCGCGAGGTGCTTGACCTGGTGGGGCTGGTACTGGGTGCGGCGATTGCGTTTCGTTTGGCCGGACCGGTGGGCGACTTCCTCACCGATCGTTTTGGAGTCACCTCCGAATGGGCGCGGATCGGGGCCGGGGTGGTCCTCTTCTCCGCCGTGAGCGTGGGGCTCGCCATCGCAGGCAGAAGTATCAGCAGGGTCATGAACCTGCCCGGACTCAACCTCCTCAACCGATTCGGCGGGGTAGCCCTGGCAGCGGCCTGGGGTGTCATGTTGCTGGCAGTGATACTCACCATTCTTCAAGCCCTACCTATCG
>JAICND010000233.1 GCA_025929005.1 Acidimicrobiia bacterium | reverse complement strand
CCGGGCACCTTCCTCGCCAACGGTTGCACCAACGTGTTTGCCCTGGGCGACGCCGCTGCTCTGCCCATCTCGAAGGCAGGCTCGGTGGCGCACTTCGCCGTGGATGTCTTCGTCGAGAACTTCCTGGATCACATAGCGGGCAGGCCGATGAAACGGCGCTTTGACGGCCACGCCAATTGTTTTGTCGAGTCTGGGGCCGGCAAGGCGCTCCTGATTGACTTCAACTACGAGACAGAGCCCTTGCCGGGGACCTATCCGATCCCAGGTCTGGGACCCCTCAGTCTTCTCAAAGAGACCCGGCTGAATCACCTTGGCAAGCTCGCTTTTAAACCGATCTACTGGCACCTGCTTCTGCCGGGGCGCCGGCTTCCGGTTCCAACCGCGATGTCGATGGCCGGCAAGAGGGTGCCAACGCAACTTGAAAGAGAGGAATCGAAGTTATGACCGTCGCCACCATCCAAGGACGAGACGTCCACGTGGATGTCGAGGGGTTTCTTACCGATCCCACCGAATGGGATGAGAGCCTGGCGGAGACCCTGGCCGCCAACATCGGCATCGATCTCACTGATCGGCACCGATCGGCCATTCGTTTCGCTCGAGCCGACTTCGAGTCGGTCGGCGAAACCCCCACCCTGCGCCGGATGGCAACCGCCGGCGGGGTCACCACGAAAGAAATGTTCGAGCTGTTCCCCAAGAAACCCGCCAAGAAGTTGGCATACGTCGCCGGCCTTCCCAAGCCGGTCGGCTGTGTGTAAGGAGAGACAAAGTGACCACCTATTTGCAGGAAACCCCCGTTCCTGCCTTTGACGATGAGGCGGCCAGGCCTCGCAAACTGTGCATCATTTGTTCGAAGGGCTCCCTCGACATGGCGTACCCCGGACTCGTTCTGACGAATGCTGCGCTCGGGGAAGGAGTCGAGACCCATCTGTTCTTCACCTTCTGGGGCTTTGACATCATCAACAAGGACACGATGGCCCACCTCAAGTTCACCCCGGTCGGCAACCCGGCGACACATATGCCGCCCTCGTTGATGGGGCTGCCAGGGATGACGGCCTTTGCCACCCACATGATGAAGAAGCAGATCGAGGGGATCGACGTCCCCGACGTACCCGAGTTCCTCGAGATGATCACCGACGCCGGTGGACATCTCTGGGCGTGCCGGATGTCCGCCGACATGATGCACATCGGTCAAGATCAGCTCTACAACAGGGTCGAAGCGATCATCAGCGCTGCCGACTTCATCGAGATTTCCGAAGGTGCCCAAATCATCTTTGTGTAGTGGCCCTTGACTTAACGGCAGATATCTTCCTATAATGTCTGGGTGAAGCGCAGGCCAGGCACCATCCTCCCAATCGAAGAGGCGATTCTCAGTGCCGGCTTGGACCTGCGGCACCGAGGTAGCAGCGAATTCCACGGGTTCGCCATCGCCCGGCACATGGAGACATTTGGAGAGGCCCATCAGCTCACCGCATATGGGACCCTCTATAAGGCGCTGGGGCGACTCGAAGCCGGAGGGCTCTTGGAGTCGCGGTGGGAGGATCCGGATGTAGCCCTGGCCGAGGGTCGGCCCCGCCGACGGTTCTACCGGGTAACTGGAGCGGGAGAACGGGCGCTGGCGGCGGCGATCCTCGAACGAGGGCATGGCTTCAAGCTGCCGCGTACCGGTCTGGCTTCTTCATGAGTCCGCGAACTTTCCGGGCCGAGATCCTTGTCAGAAGATGGGCCGATTTCTACACCCTGGGTCTCGAGACCGAGAGACGCCGAGATCGCCAGGAAGAAATCAGTTCTGATCTCTGGGAACACAGAAACTATGCCGCCTCGGAGGGTGAGAAACCGATCTCAACGTCCCTCTCGATCCTCGGGCGATGGATGGCGGGGGTGCCGGCCGACCTTAGTTGGCGGGCCTCCTACGTCCTGGGCGGCACCAACAAGAAGGAGCAGCAAGCTATGTCCGGCGCGAAGATCCGTAATTGGTGGCAATGGCTGGCGGCTCTCACCGCCGTCGCCACGATCTATTTCGGTGTCCGTCAGTTCACGACCGATGAGGTGGAGGTCGGCGTCAGTGCCGGCAAGATCGGCGGCTTGATCCTTCTCATCGGGGCGGGTCTCATCACCTTCGTCGGACTCGCCCTCTTCGGCAAACATCCAAGGAGGGGCGCGGCGACGGTCATCGTCGGGGTGTTGCCCGTTGCTCTTGTTGGTGGGCTAGGCCTCGGAAACATCGTCGGACTGATCAGCTCCATTGTCAACGGGCAGGGCTGGTGGTGGCTACCCGTTGGGGTTGCGAGCGCGGCTGCGACAGCGGCTGGAATTGGAGCGTTCAGCGCCTGGTGGAACGCCCCCAGGGTTGGCGAGGGACCGCGACCAAGCTTTCTCGTCCCCGGGCTGCTTTTAGCGATCGGGGTCCTGGCCGCGGGCTTCGGAGTTGGAACGGGGATGTTCCCCGTTGCCGCCGCAGGCGCGCTTATCGCCCTCTCCGGGATCGGGATATGGACTCGCCGAGTTAGGGCGACTGCTTAAGGCAGACGATCAGCTCGCACTGGGATGCAGAGACGGTACAAAGCCGTGAGTGAGCGCTGCCGTTGACGTGGGTGGTGTCAGTACCTGCGCGGTCCCGCTCCGGGGCCGGTCGACCGGGTCAACCCAACCGGTGAAACTGAAAGCCATCGTGCGGTCGGGGAGCACCAGCCTTGGTACACCACCACGGCCGATGATGACGCTCCCCGTCGGCAGGCTCTCAATGGGCGCATCCCATAGGATTCGATCATTCGCCCGCACGAGCCCGCGTCCGGGGCGATACCGCTCCGCTTTGAGAAGCCGGTTTATCTCGAGAGCCGAAGGTACCCGGGTGTCCCCTTGAGCCCGGCCAACTGCTTCGAGGTAGGCGTGATAGGCGTCTATCCGACAGTAACCACAGGGGCGATGACCCGCTGCAAGCGCCACGGCTTCGTCTAGAAAGAAGACCGGGGTCCATCGTCCAGGGCTGGCAAGAGGATTTCGCCGACCACGGAATTCGGTGACACACGTGATCCACAGGTCACCGCGGTACTGGCGCACCACCTCCCCCGCCTCGTTGACGAGACAACCTCGGTTACCCGTGAACATCCCGCGGGCGGGTTCGGCATGCAAGTCGCCCCAGGGGTCGACACGGTTGCGGAGAGGCATCTCCCCATTGTTGTCGAATTCAGAGGGGTGCGGATTCCTCGGCTCGGGAACTCTGAGGCGACGCCACGGGCTGACGCCGAGGAACGCGTCAACAACAGGACCGCCACCCTGTCGGTACCATCTTCTAACCCATGGCGGGTTCCCCATTTCGCAATCTGGCATTGGTCGCGCACGTCGACCACGGGAAGACCACCCTGGTCGACGCCATGCTGTCCGCCACCGGTGTGTTCGCGTCCCATGAGGCGAGGGTCGACAGGGTGATGGACTCTTCCGATCAAGAGCGCGAGCGGGGGATCACGATCTTTGCCAAGGCCGCCTCGGTCATGTGGAAAGGCACCAAGATCAACCTGGTCGACACCCCCGGTCATGCCGACTTCGGCGGCGAGGTCGAAAGGGCGCTGGCGATGGTGGATGGCATCCTCTTGTTGGTCGACGCCGCCGAGGGTCCGCTGCCACAGACTCGTTACGTGCTTTCCAAGGCTCTCGACCGGCACTTACCGGCAGTGCTAGTTCTCAACAAGGTCGACCGCCCCGACGCCCGGCCCTCCCAGGTGATCGACGAGATCTACCAGCTCTTTTT
>JAICND010000156.1 GCA_025929005.1 Acidimicrobiia bacterium | reverse complement strand
TAGTGACGGAGCCTCGCAGCGAGGTCCAAGCCTTACGCCAAACCTACGAGCGGAGGCGCCGTCTGGGCCGGATCGGGCTGTACGCGGCTGCGGTAACCGCAGCGTTCGTGTCCGCTTTTCCCTTTACGTGGGCGGCTATCAGCATGTTCAAACAGAACCAGGACCTCTACGTGAAGGAGAACAATCCGTTCTGGTTCAACCTGGCCCCGACCCTCGACCACGTTCGTCTCCTTTTCGGACGGACCAATTTCCTGGTCTTCGTGCGCAACACGTTGCTCGTGGGGATCGCGGTCGTGGTCATCACCCTGCTGCTGAGCCTTCCGGCCGCATACAGCCTCGCCCGGCTTGGGAGGAGATGGGGAGAGCGGATGGGGATCGCCATCTTTCTGGTCTATCTGATACCGCCCACCCTTTTGTTCATCCCCATGTCCCGGGTGATTGTGACCCTTGGGCTCCAAGAGTCCTTGTGGTCGTTGGTGCTGGTCTACCCCACGATCACCATCCCCATTGCTACGTGGCTCTTGATGGGGTTTTTCAAAGGGATCCCACGGGACTTGGAGGAGCAGGCGATGGTCGATGGATATAGCCGGGTGGGAGCCGTCACCAGAGCCGTGCTTCCGCTCGTGTATCCGGGGATCGTGGCGGTGGTGGTGTTTGCTTTCACCCTCTCCGCCCACGAGTTCATCTACGCCCTTGCCTTTAACAAGGGCAGCGCGGTGAAAACCATCTCGGTGGGGATCCCGACCGAGTTGATCAGGGGCGATGTCTTCTTCTGGCAGGCGTTGGAGGGAGCGGCGCTCCTCACCGCCATTCCCATCGCCCTCTTGTTCAACTTCTTCTTAGACCGCTTCATCACCGGTTTCACGATGGGAGCTGTCAAGGGATAGCTCGTTAATGAATCAGCCCGCGGGTGCTTACTCAGTGTCCTTCCCATTGGGTTTCCACGTCGAGTGGTGAAGTTGCACGCCCCAACCCGTACACTGCGTTGGGTGAAAGTCCGACCACTCATCGTCGTCGCCATGGCGGTGGTTGCTCTGTTTGGAACGCTGTGGAAGCGGCGCATCGAAACGGCCCGACCCGCTGACCCGTGGGAACCGGTATCACTGTCTTGAGCCGGGTCTTGGTCCTGGTCGAAGAGGACCGGGATCTCCGCACAGCCCACGTCCTTACTGCTGAGCCGACCATTGAACGACTGGCGTTCATGGGTGAGGTGAGATCGAGCAGCATCGAAAGGGTCGAAGACCCGACCGGGTTCGACCTGGTGGTGGGGCGAACGGCCAATGCCGTCGACGTGGCGGCTCGAATCGGGGCGTCAGCCGTGACCGGGGCCGACGTTTCGACGAGCCGAGTCCCGACGGTGAGCGGAGCCTCCCTGCTTGGCTGTGCCCTGGCGCTGGCGGCCCGCATGGAGAGACAGGGTGCCGACATTCAGAAGGTCGCTATAGCCCACCCCGGGGGCCCGAGCATCGGCACCAAGACCATCCACTTTCCGCCGCCGGTAGGGCGCGTGAGAGGAACTCTTCTGCTCGATCATCCCTTCGAGGTCGTCGTCGCCTCGACCCCGGAGACATGGGCATCGGCCCTGATCCAGACGACCACTGGCGATCAGGCCTTGGTTGACGACAACGTATTCCTGCAAGCCATCTGTTTGGCCGCGGGGATCGCCATGGTCCCCCCGGCGGGGATCGTCAAGGTCTGGGACATGCCTGATCCATATTTGGCCAAGGCCGAAGAGATGGGTTTGGTAGCGGCGGGGCGAAGCCGCGCTTAGGCGAGGTCGCCGGCAGTGACCGGTGTTTCCTCGGTGGGAACATCGGCGGCGGTTTTTGACCCACCGTTGGTTCCACCCGGCGTTGGGGCAGGCGTCCACATCCGCGGAGCTGGTGCTGAGGTGGCCACAGCCACCGGAGCGAGGCTCTCTTCGAGCACGACGATCTCGATACCGCCAACCACGTCCGACACCAGGTTGTACATCACTGCCAGGACAGTGGCGAGGCCCGTAGCAACGACTGCCCAAACCACGGCACCAAAGACTGCCGCCCGGAGGAAGCGCTCGGTGTTTGCAAACGGATTCTCACCAGGGTCGAGCAGTGTGATCTGGACGAGGATCTCGGTGATCTTCTCGGGAATGCCAGCAGCCGTGAAGACCGACCAGAACATGACCAGGCCGAGGACGATCCCGATGGCCAGGACCACATTGAGAATGGCCGAGACCTTGAGAACCGTCCAGGGGTCGATCTTGCGGATGATGCGGCGAACGCGCCGAACCGTCGTCATGTGACCAGGAGTTTACCCCCCGAACCGTCTAACCACCCGTTCTTCGGAATCACAGAGAAATCTGCGACGACGCCGCTTGAAAGCGCCCTGACCGCTACTCCGCTTCTTCGGGCGGGACCACCGTGAATGCCGCCAGGTCGGCGTCTTCATCCATCTTCATGGCCTTGACACCGGTCGAGTCACGCTGCTGGCGGCTGATTTGTTCGGCCTTCATCCGAGCGGCCGTGCCCCGCGAGGAGATTAGGAACACTTCGGTCCCCTTTTGGACACCGATCGCCCCTACCAGTTTTCCTCTCGCCCGTGTGAGTTTGATGGCCTTCACTCCGCTGCCACCCCGCTTCTGCTTCGGGAACTGCCCAAGAACGGTGCGCTTGCCATAACCCTTGGACGTCAGCAGCAGGACCTCGGGACCGTCGGCCGAGGAGATAGCCCCGACGACCTCATCGCTCTCGCGCAGCCTCACCCCGCGCACTCCCTGCGTGGCCCGACCCATCGGTCGAAGATCAGCCTCCGAGAACCGGATACCCTGCCCGTTGGCAGTGAAGATCAGCATGTCGTTGTCGCCTGTGGTAGTGCGCACCGAGACCACCTCGTCACCATCGGTGAGCTTTATCGCCACCAGGGTCTGGTTGCGACTGTCGTACTCCCGAAACAGGGTCTTCTTGGCCGTGCCGAGTTTGGTGACCATGACCAGGTAGCGCGAGGTCTCGTAGTCACGTGTGTCGATGATCGCCTCGATGCGCTCATCCGGCTCGAGCGGCAAGACGGCCTGGGCGAGCACCCCTTTGGAGGTCCGTGCCTGACGGGGGATCTCATGTGCCTTTACCCGGTGGACCACCCCCTTGTTGGTGAAGAACAACAAGTAGGCATGGGCGGTGGTGTGAACGAGGTGGGCCACGACATCGTCACCGGAAACCTCGGCGGCCTTGACTCCCCGCCCACCTCGGCTCTGGGTCCGGTATGTGTTGGCGGCAACCGACTTCACATAACCCGAAGCCGACACCGTGACGATGAGTTCGTCGTCGGCGATCAGGTCTTCCAAACTCATCTCGCCTTCGTCGGGGATGATCTGGGACCGACGGGGCTCGGCAAACTTCTCTTTGATCTCGGCCAGCTCCGTGCGGATGATGGCCCGCCTCTTCACCGGGTCGGCCAGGATCGCCTTGAGCTCCTTGATGAGCTTCTTGAGCTCAGCCAGCTCGTCCCTGAGCTTGTTCACCTCCAAGGCAGTGAGGCGGCGCAGCGGCATGTCGAGGATGGCGTTGGCCTGGATCTCCGACAACTCGAACCGATCGGTCAAACGTGTGCGGGCGTCGGCGACATCATCCGATGACCTGATGATCGCCACGACTTCGTCGATGTTGTCGACAGCGACGATGAGGCCGGCGACGATGTGCGCTCTCGCCTCTGCCTCCTCGAGACGGAAGCGGGTTCGGCGCTCGATTACCTCCATCTGGTGATCGAGGTAGTAACCGATCATGCCGGCCAGATTGAGGGTGCGAGGAACCCCGTCGACCAGCGCCACCATGTTGACGCCGAAGGTCTCCTGCAGCGGAGTGTTCTTGTAGAGCTGGTTGAGGACCACCTGGGGAACGGCCTCCCTCTTCAATTCGATAACTAACCGGATCCCGCGGCGGTTGTCCGACTCGTTGCGGAGGTCGGCGATGCCGGCCAGCTTCTTGTCGTCGACGAGGATGCGGATCTTCTCCATCACTCGCTCGATCGACACCTGGTACGGCATCTCGGTGACAATGATGGCGGTGCGACCTTTACGAATCTCGGACACATCCGCCACCGCTCGCATCTTCACCGAGCCCCGCCCCGAGGCAAGACCCTCACGAATGCCGGTGGCCCCGACCAGGTAGCCACCGGTTGGGAAGTCCGGACCTTTGACGAATCGCATCAAGGCTTCGGAATCGGCGTCGGGATGCTCGAGCATGTGGAGGGCGGCGTCGATGACCTCACCCAGGTTGTGGGGAGGGATGTTGGTGGCCATGCCAACCGCGATTCCCTGGCTTCCGTTCACCAGGAGGTTGGGGAAGCGGGAGGGAAGCACGGTGGGCTCTTCGGTTTCGCCGGCGTAGTTCTCGACGAAGTTGACCGTGTTCTCGCGGATGCCTTCCAGCAGCCGCATAGATAGATGAGTGAGCCTGCACTCGGTGTAGCGGGAGGCTCCCGGGGGATCGTCGATCGTCCCGAAGTTCCCCTGAGGGTCGATCAGCATGTGACGCAGCGAGAAATCCTGGCCCATCCTCACCAGAGCGTCATATATCGCAGTGTCGCCATGAGGGTGGTAGTTACCCATGACCTCACCGACGACCTTGGCGCACTTGCGGTGAGGGGTGGTGGGGCCGATGTTGTTCTCGAACATCGAGTAGATGATTCGCCGTTGGACCGGTTTGAGGCCATCGCGCACATCGGGGAGAGCCCGGGAAACGATGACCGACATGGCGTAGTCAACGAAGGACTGTTCCATCTCGGCGTTGATGTCGATGGTTCCGATGTGGCTCAAGCCCTCATCTCCTGGAGGCCCGGTTGTATCTGCCATGGGTTCCTCAAATGTCCAGGAAGCGGGTGTCTTTGGCGCTGTGCTGGATGAAGGCCTTGCGATCGGCCACGTCATCACCCATCAGCGTCGAGAAGATCTCCTCG
>JAICND010000445.1 GCA_025929005.1 Acidimicrobiia bacterium | reverse complement strand
GATGACCGGGACAAACCGCCGTTTCTACCCAACCAATCCCTCTCCGTCGATCAAGCCCTCCAAGCCTGCACGACCGGGTCGGCCTGGGTCAATGGATTGGATCATGTAGCCGGGACCATCGAGGTGGGAAAGCGAGCCGATCTGGTTGTGTTGGAAGATGACCCGCGCAGAGCAAATCCCATTGGCGATATCAAGGTTGTGGCGACGATGGTCGCCGGAGAATTCGTCTACACCCTTACCTCTCCCGGACAAGTTTCTCCGCCAGCAACCTGACCAGGAACTCGGCGTCGTCGGCAGGAGCATCCGGAGCCGCGATTTTGGTCCGAAGCGGTCCTGCCAGGACAGCGGCGAGGTGCGCCCGGTTGGCGGGCTGCATCGATGTACGCCGTTCGGCAAAACGTCGCACCAGCCCCACTTCCTCCTCTGAGACCATCGAGACGTCCCAAGGTGGCAAGCCGGACAGGTCGATCCCATCCACCAGGTAGGCGGGGGCGGCCGCCACCTTGCGATCGCGGATCACCACCGTGCCCGCTGCCAGATCACCGAGTCGCTGGTTGCGTTTGTTCGTGACAATGGCGATCAGACCCACCGCATAGAACGCCGGCAGGAAGTCGACCAGGCGGACCAGGTTTCGGATCGCCACCGCCCCAAACCCGAGGGGGCTTCCATCTGCCCTGATAACCCTGATCCCAAAGGCTGCCTTTCCCGGGGTGCGACCACCATTGAGGCTTTCGAACACCAAGTAGTAACCGATCAGCAGAACGAAGGAAGCCAGGGCTCCAATGCCGACGATCAGAAAGTACAGATCACTGGACGACTGCTCGGCCAGGGCTCCCAGCATCGACACCGCGATCAGCAGCACAACAAGCGTCGCGGTAACGATCAGGCTGTCGACAAAACAGGCTCCGGTCCGCGACCCCAGACCGGCTAGCGTCACCTCAAGATCGACCCCTTCGGGGGTCTCGATCCGTAAGCGGTCCTCGATCTCCACACCGTGAAACTACTGGCATTCCTCGACGAGCGGCGACCCGACTGGCAGCGCCTACAGGTGCTGCTCAAGTCGGCAGGTCGCCGACCGGAAAGACTCCCACCTGCGGAGGTCCGAGAGCTAGCAATGTTGTATCGGGCCGCGGCGGCGGACCTTGCCACGGCTCGTCGCCGGTTTCCGGAGGACCCGGTGGTACGTGAACTGGAACAGTTGGTCGGGCGGGGAAGGGGTCTGGTCTACGAGCGGGCCGCCCGCCGCGCCAATCTCATCGACCTCTTCGCCGATCGGTATTGGCTGCTCCTCGCGGAGAGATCAGCGCCGATGCTTCTAGCGGCCGCGGTTCTTCTGATGCCGGCTTTGCTGGCGGGACTGTGGGCGTCGGCAGATCCAGAGACCGTGGCAGGTTTGTTGCCCGTCGAATTCTTGTGGGTGACGGAGGCCGATAGCACGGACCAGGGCTTGGGTCCGGTCGGCCTCGCTGGTTTCTCCACCTATGTATTCGTCAACAACATCCGGGTCACCCTGGTCGCTTTCGTGCTTGGCATCACGGCCGGGGTGGGGACGGCGTGGTTGGTCGGATACAACGGATTCCTGCTTGGCGGTCTGACCGGGCTGGCTATCTCGGCTGGCAATGGAGGTTTGCTGGCTGCCGCCGTCCTGGCCCACGGCATTCTCGAACTGACCTGCATCGTGGTGGGGGCGGGAGCGGGGTTCTCGCTGGCCCGCGCCATTCTCCGACCAGCGCAGGCATCACGACGTGCGGCGCTCGGCAAGGAAGCAGTGCCCGCGTTGACGATTGCCGGTGCGACCCTTCCCTGGTTGGTCCTCGCTGGGATCATTGAGGGCTTCGTGAGTCGCATCGGCTTGGGGCCTTTTCCAACAGCTCTTGTCGGGTTGGCGCTCGGAGCCGCCTTCTGGGGGCTCTTCTATTGGCGAGGGTGGCTACCTCAAAGAAGGGCGCGCCTTTTGGCAGCCAGGTAGGCATCGACACAAACCGCCGACAGCCTTTCGGGCGCCGCTTCGACGACTCGGGCCCCGAGTCCGCTCAGCCTCGCAGCCACTCGTTCGCGGGCCTCGATCACGTCCACCGCCACCGCCTGTCTGAGTACTCCCGCTTCGCTCTCGTCAGGGAGCGTCAGTGCGGAGGCCACCGAAGGGTCGGTACCGACCCTTCGGTGGCCT
>JAICND010000406.1 GCA_025929005.1 Acidimicrobiia bacterium | reverse complement strand
GGCGGGCTCCACTTTGACGATCCAGGGTCGCTCGTTTGGGGTGGCACCGGAGACGGCCCCAGGGGCCAGCTTCCGAATCGACAACCGCGACTCGGTCAACCACACATTCAGCTCGGTCGACGATCTTTGGGAGTCGGTCGACGTCCGAGCCACGAGCAACGTCGAGTTCACAGTCCCGGCCGATCTCGCCGCAGGCACCTACAACTTCGTTTGCAGGATTCATCCGGACATGAGTGGCCGCTTGACCGTCACCGGGTGACAAGAGCGCAACACCCGACGCTCACCACCCGCCAACTCAACCGGGCTGTCCTCGCCCGACAGCTGCTCTTGCAGAGGAGCCGGTTGACCATGATCCGGGTGCTGGAGCAGGTAGCAGGCCTCCAGGCGCAATACGCACCGTCGATGTACATCGGTCTGTGGAGTCGGACGTCGGGCTTTGACCGCGCCCTACTGACGAGTGCCTTGGAGAAGAGACAGGTGGTCCAGGCCACGATGATGCGGGCGACCATCCACCTGGTTTCCGCCGCCGACTATTGGCCCTTGATCACCGCGATTCGTGATAGCCGTCGCCAGTGGTGGATAAGGGTCACGAAGTGGGCGGCGGATTCAGCCGAGATGGAGGAGGTTGCATCCATCGTCGTCGACTTTCTGGCTGAGGGACCCAAGAAGTGGAAGGAGGTCGAGAATCTGGTTGGCAAGGAGAGGGCGAACGCGGTCGGCTACTGGATCGACCTGGTGCGGGCGCCACCTTCAGGCACCTGGGAGCGTCGCCGTGCCGACCTCTACGCAGTCGCTTCCCAATGGATTGCGCCCATCGAATTGCCTCTCGAGGCGGCGCGCGTTCATCTGGTCCGCCGCTATTTGGGCGCATTCGGGCCAGCCACCACGACCGACATTGCTACATGGGCGGGCCTACCACCTGGCGAGCTGGTTCAGACGGTTGAGCGGTTGCGGCTGCGCAGGTTCCGAACAGAGGACGGAACCGAGTTGATCGACCTGCCAGGTGCTCCCCTGCCCGATCCTGATGTACCTGCGCCGGTGCGGTTTCTCCCCACGTGGGACGCTTCTTTGTTGGTCCACTGTCGGCGAGCGCGGATCATCCCCGAAGAGTTCCGCCCCCACATCTTCAGCACCAAGATGCCGCAATCGGTCGGAACCTTCATGATCGACGGGGCCGTGGCCGGTAGTTGGCGGCTGGAGGGTGACCGCATCCTCACCGACTACTTCGAGCCAGTGCCTCACGCACGGCACCGAGAAGTGGAGCGGGAAGCCGAGGCGCTTTCAAGGTTTTATCGGTAGCGGGGTTTTGGCACACACTGAGGGAATAACCGCGGCAGTCAACTGCTTCATCCAGCATGGATCCTCAAATCACACAGGCACTAGAGATGGGCGGAATTGCCGACATCACCACCACGGGCCGCCGGAGCGGACAACCGCGCCGGATCGAAATCTTCTTCCACAACTTCGACGGTGAGATCTACATAGGAGGCAGGCCGGGGCTCAAACGTGATTGGCTCGCCAATCTCATCGCGCAGCCGCTGTTCACACTGCACCTCAAACGCGGAGTCAAGGCCGATCTCCCTGCCCGCGCCGAAGAGGTGACCGCCCCCGACGAGCGGGCCGCCCTCCTTTTCCGGATGCTCACCGAAAGCTGGAATTCTGACCCTGCCAAGGCCCGAGCTTCTTTGGATCGGTGGGTCGAGTCGTCACCACTTGTCAAGGTGACCGTTGAGTCATAGACCCTTGTAGTTGAGGACCGCCGAGAGGCGGTGCTCAACTCTCACCAGGTCCTTGCTGTCTTCCATAACCTGATCGATGTCCTTGTAGGCAGCCGGGTGCTCGTCAAGGAGGGCGTCCGCGTACTTCTCCAGCCAGGTGCGGCTCGCCATCTCCGTGCGCAAGGACGCCACCGAAAGGGAACGCCGGGCCGCACCACGAGAGAGACGCCGGCCAGCGCCATGGGGGGCCGACTCATATGCGTCCGGATGACCAAGCCCCACGACGATGTAGGTGCTGGCGCCCATCGAACCGGGAATGATGCCCCGATCGGAGGTGCGGGCGCGGATGGCTCCTTTACGGGTCACGTACACTCGCGCCCCGCGGTGTTGTTCGATCTCGGCGTAGTTGTGATGACAGTTGATCTCCTCAATCACCTCGAAGTCGGGGAGATGCCGGCGCAGGGCTTTCTGGGCAGCGGCAAGCATCCGCTCACGATTGCCGAATGCGTACTTCTGGGCAAAGGTCAAGTCCGCCCAGTAGCGGTCGAACTCCGGCGTACCTTCTTCAAGGTAAGCCAGATTGGGGTCCTCCAAGTGGATTCCTTTTCGAGAGGCGTATGCCTTGGCATTCTCTATCGCCTGCATCGCCAGTTGGTTCCCGATCCCCCGCGATCCGGAGTGAATTACCAGCCACACGTCCCCGTCCTGGGATGTGCTCACCTCGAAGAAATGATTCCCAGATCCGAGGGTGCCCCATTGAGTCGTCATGG
>JAICND010000526.1 GCA_025929005.1 Acidimicrobiia bacterium | reverse complement strand
GCCGTCGCAGCTGAGCGCCGCCGTCATCCAGAGCGCGTGGATGACCATGCGCTCTGTGTCGTGCTGGGCGGGTGCGAACTCTAGCGGCAGGGGGGGACCCCCGGCAATCCACTAGGCGAAGTACATGCCGCCTTGGCGCTGGGGGTACGGGACATCCGCTTGCCCGTGGAGTGCGCCCTGGGTTCGCAGTGGGGGTTGGGCTTTCCCGCTCTCATAGATCTAGGGCTCGGTTGGGGGTGAGGCCGGGGATGCCTCCGCCATATGGGAGTGTTCGAGCTGGGTCAGGATGTCCCGGGCTTCGGACAGGGAGGCGGCGATAACGTCTTTCGCCACCTCCAGCAGATCGAAGACCCGGGAGTCGGACACCTTGTAGAGGACCGAGGAGCCCTTCTTCCGGCTCTGGATGATGTTGGCCCGGCGCAGGGTGCCGAGATGCTGGGAAAGGTGGGAGGGCTCGAGGCCGACGCCGGGAATTAGCTGGGCGACGCTGTGCTCCCCGTCACGGAGCAACTCCAGGATTTGGATTCGAGCGGGATGAGCCAGAGTCCGGAAAAGCTCGGCCCTGACCTGGTAGATGGGACGGGGAATTTGTTTACCCTCCAACAACCTCCACGCACCGGCGTGATCAAGGCGGATTATATCGTAGTGCCGGTTCCCAAGTCGACCAAAAATTACTACCTGATGACTTGACGACTTTCTAAAGTCTTCCTAGAATGCCTCATCCTCTCTGACCCCAAGGAGCCGACTTCCGACGGGCACCAGGAGAAAGCAGAGTCACACGCCATGGTGACCTGCAGATAAGGGTCGCTTGCCTGTGCAAGCGGCCCTTGTTGGTTCCATCAAGGACTTCCGTCGCTTTCGACTCCCTCGGGCTTTTCGATAACCCAGCATCCTCCTTCTATGGAATTGGGCCGGGTGAATTTCCTGCTTGACCTCCAGCCCACTTGAACTTTTAAGCTGCCGGTGGTTGGTTAACAGAATCGAAAGGTGAGGGCTGATGGACGTCGACATGTCGGGCTGGATGGCGCTGGACAGTGCCATGAAGGGCAACGAGCGCAAGACGGTCAGCCGGGCGACGCTGAAGCGGGTGGTCAAGTTTGCCGGGCCCCACCGCCGCAAGCTCATCGTCTTTGTCATCCTCAGCACGCTCGGCGCTGTGATCACCGTGGCCACGCCGGTTCTGGCGGGCCAGGTCGTAGACGCCATCGTCGACGGCGGGAGCGTCCGGACGGTCGTCACACTGGCTCTGATCATCGCGCTGCTGGCGGTGGTCGATGCGGTCAACGGCGTCGTCGAGCGCAAACAGTCGGCCGAGATCGGCGAGGGCCTGATCCTCGACCTCCGCCAGTCGGTCTTCAACCACGTGCAGCAGATGCCGCTCGCGTTCTTCACCCGCACCCGGACCGGCGCACTGGTCAGCCGGCTGAACAGCGACGTGATCGGCGCCCAGCAGGCCTTCACCTGGACACTTTCGTCGGTGGTCAGCAACGCCATCGCCCTGGTGCTGACGCTGGTCGTGATGCTGAACTACTCGTGGCAGATCACCGCCCTGGCGTTGGTCCTGCTGCCGGTTTTCGTGATCCCCGCCCGGCGCTTC
>JAICND010000535.1 GCA_025929005.1 Acidimicrobiia bacterium | reverse complement strand
TTCCAGCTTCTCTAGCTCTTTCTCTGCCATTTCCTTTTCTCCTATCGACCGACGTTGTGGACGACAATCCGGTTGGTGGGCTCACGGAAAATCTTGGGCACCTTGCCGCCGTTGAGGTCAATGCGGGACGAGGGCGGCTTCGAGACGGTGGATTCGACCGCCATGCGAGGAAGCCCGACCGTTATCAGCTGCTCGAGGATGCGACGGGAAACGATGGTCGCGCCCTGGTCGTCGAAGTTGAGATGGAGGGTCTTGTTCTTGTGGAGGATGTTGCAGGTCGGGCACAGGTACGTCTTCTGGTACCGCGCATAGGGGATCTCGACCGTGACTGTGGCGTTGCGCACCACATCATGAAAAATTCTCACGCCTTCCATCGGAAGGGAAGGGTAAGAGAGAAGGGTTTAGAGGGTGGGGACCGGCTTAGTTCTCGGAGTAGAAGTCGTCTTGCTTCTCGGCCTTGGGGATGACCCCCTGGGCTTCTAGCGCCCTGATGATGTCATTCCTGCTCATCCCGTCGATGATCTCGTGCTCGAGATCGGAAGTTCTTTTGGCGAAGTCAGCCCAGGCAGGCTTTGTCGCGCCTACCCCCGCTCGAGGCGGCATGTCAGGAACCTCGCCAGAGAACTCCCCGGTGGGCCGAACTTCGCCAAAATACAAAAGCTCTGGGGCTGGACGGGTGCGGTTGCTGATGTGGTCTTGGATAGTGAAGGCTTTGACTGGGTCGCCTTCTGCCGTATGCCGCCGCATGGCCGCATACATCTCCTCGAGCTCGTCGTTCGTCAATTCGGTCTCAACCTCAGCCACACAAACCTCCTAAAACGAGAGAGAGACCCGGTTTCCCAGGTCTCTCTCAACCCATGCCGGTTAGGGGACTATACCCCTAATCGACTCAGATGGTCGGGTTGCTGTAGGTCGTTCCGGTTACCACCTGGGTCACGGCTGCGGCTCCCCGATGCCGTACGCCCATGCCCATGTAGCCGTCGTAGACCGAGTCGATAAGCGGGTACTCCCGCCGACCGCCCTCGATCAACCTCATCCCCCGGGCCGAAGGGTTCTCGTGCTCACGCCAGCCCAGAACATTCTGGGTGGCGAAAGCGCCTCCGGTCGAGAAGGTGATGAAGTACCCGGCCGGCACCATGTCCTCTTGGACGATGACGCTGGATCCGAAGTACCCCTGCACCGTCAGACCAGCCGGAACTCCGGTCGGCACTGCCCCGACGATGTTGCCATCGACGATGACAGGCACGGTCCCGTTTGGAGCCGGAATGAAGCCGGTCAGGGAACGCACCGTCGCCATCTCCGCCCCGTTGAAAAGGTGGATGATGGTGCCACCCGTTCCCGCTACCGCGTTCCCGTAGCCGTGGTGCATCAAGTGCGCCTCAGCAGCCAACAGCGAAGCCGCGGTGACGGCCGCGTTGTTGGTGGTCAGGTAGTGGGTGTGGGTGCCGGCGTGGGTGGTCCGCTGGAAAGCGGGCGGTACCTCGCCGTCGTTGTTGTAGAGCGCCTTGACCGACACGCCCTCCTCCGATGTCCGGTTGGCCGAGAACATCAGGGCCTCGAGCGC
>JAICND010000507.1 GCA_025929005.1 Acidimicrobiia bacterium | reverse complement strand
TGAGGCGGAGATGGGCTGGATCGTGTTGGCAACCACAGAGGAAAGCGTTGGTTCTTGTAACGCGCTGGGTTGGCGGGAGGGGCCTAGCGGCTCTTCGCGACCCTTCCCGAGGGGCCGGGGCGCCGCTACCCCCGGCATCTCCTTAGCTATCCGCAGTGGTCACTGGCCGGCCGTATGCAGACGGTTGACCGCACTGATGACGGCCCTGAGGGAAGCGGCCAGAATACTCTCATCGCTGCCCACCCCCCAACGAATGGTGCCATTCGCAGCCTGTACCTCGACATAGGCCACGGCCAGGGCGTTTGACCCGGCCGACGTGGCATGCTCGGCATAATCGTGGACATCGATCTCAATGTCGAGATCCTTCTTCAGACCGTTCACAAATGCGGCAATGGGGCCGTTACCCGCGCCCGTCACCCGGTGCGTCTGTCCGTCGACAAGGAGCTGCACCGTTACCTTCGCACCTCCCTCGTCGGTTACGGCTTCATGATTCACGAATTGCACGGGGGCATTGGCTGGGAAATAGGCGGCTTCAAACGCCTGCCACATGGCGCTTGGGCTGATTTCGGTGCCGGTATCTTCGGCAATGCTCTGGATGGTCTTGGAGAACTCGATCTGCAGACGGCGCGGCAGGATCATCCCGTGTTCGGTCTCCATAATATAGGCGACGCCGCCCTTGCCCGACTGGCTGTTGACGCGCACCACGGCTTCGTAGGTACGGCCGACGTGCTTGGGATCGATGGGCAAGTAGGGGACACCCCACACCGTGTAATCCTTGGGCAGGGCCGCAAAGCCCTTCTTGATCGCATCTTGGTGCGACCCCGAGAACGACGTATAGACAAGGTCGCCGGCATACGGATGACGGGGATGGACTGGCAGCCGATTGCAGTATTCGGCGACGCGGCGCAGGCGATCGATGTCGCTCATGTCGAGCTCGGGGTCGACACCCATGGCAAACAGGTTCATCGCCAGGTTGACGACATCGACGTTGCCGGTCCGTTCGCCGTTACCAAACAGGGTCCCCTCTACGCGGTCGGCTCCTGCCATCATCCCGAACTCCGCTGCCGCCACGCCACACCCCCGATCGTTGTGCGGGTGCAGCGACAGGATGACCCGGTCCCGATCACGGATGGTGCGATGAAACCACTCGATGACGTCACCGTATACGTTGGGCGTGTAGCATTCCACCGTGGCTGGCAGGTTCAGGATAATCTTGTGGGCCTGGTCGTCAGGCTCGATGACATCCATGACCGCCTCGCAGATCTCCACTGCGAACTCGGGCTCAGTCAACGTAAAGCTCTCCGGCGAGTACTCGTAGCGGATAGCGGTGCCCGTGATGTCCTGCTCCAGCTCTTTGGCCAGTCTGGCAGCATTGGTGGCAATGTCGACGATCCCAGGCTTGTCAAGACCGAAGACCACGCGGCGCTGCAAGGGATTCGTCGAGTTGTAGAAGTGTACAATGGCGTGGGATGCCCCCTGGATGGCCTCGTACGTGCGTTCGATCAGTTCCTGACGGCACTGGGTCAGGACCTGGATGGTGACGTCCTCGGGGATGAGGTCTTCTTCAATCAGGATGCGCACAAAGTCGTAGTCGGGCTGGCTGGCCGCCGGAAAACCCACTTCGATTTCCTTGAATCCCATCTGCACGAGGACGTCAAACATGCGTCGCTTGCGTTCCACGTCCATCGGGTCGATGAGCGCCTGGTTGCCGTC
>JAICND010000326.1 GCA_025929005.1 Acidimicrobiia bacterium | reverse complement strand
CGACGTTGCCGCGAGGCGAGCGGCCCTGTGAACAAGGCCTGGGGCTTGCTTCTGATCGGCATCTCGGTCTTCCACGCCGAACTTGGATGCCCAGCAGACCCCTTCACCCCTGAGAGACAGATGCTTCTCGCCGAGCGCTACCCATCGCAACACATCACTGCCTCTGTGTGGGACGCGACAAGTGGATGCGTCTTTTCTCTTAACCCGGGCAACCGTCAAAGGACCGCATCCGTTTTCAAGGTCATGGTGATGGCTGGCGCTCTCCTAGAAGCGCAAACGGATGGACGCTCGTTGACTCTGCAGGAACAAGACCTCATCGAACCAATGATTTCGATTTCAGCCAACAATCCCGTCAGGGAACTATGGCGGCTATTCGGTGGTGCACCCTGGTACGCAGAGCAGGGAAGCAACTTCGGCCTGCTTGATACCGCTGTGGTAGGGGACTCCGAACTCGGCTGGGGCCGGACGTTGACGACCGCCTCAGATCAGGTCGACCTGCTTCGGCAACTTCTGTTTCGAGACTATGGAGACATGCATGAGGCAGCCCGCGCTCAAGCCTGGGGATTCATGACCAACATCGCGCAGGACCAGAGGTGGGGAGTTGGCACCAACGCCCCGATAGGGTCGCTAGTTGCCCAGAAGAATGGCTTTGCTGGATCGGTCGCCAACTCGGTAGGTGGTGTTCTTCGAGCAGATGGCAGCGGCTATGCCCTTGCGATTTTGAGCTCAGGCTGGAGCATTTGGCCCGACGGCGTCGAGGTTGTCGACATGATCTCCGGGTGGATCCACGAGTCTTTCGGGCCGAGCCCCGATCGCCCGGATCCTGCCCCAGATCGCTGGTCCGGAGTCAGGCTGAACAACATGGCCGCTTTTGGCGCGCCCGGCCTTTCAGGCTGGGTGGACTGACTCCCGATCAACCCGAACCTTGACCCTGGCCAGGGTCCGGTAGGGACCGAAGTCCCACCCGACACGTGACTACGTCCCCTGGCGCCAGACCTGGCGATTCCCGATGCTGACAAGGTCAAGTTTCGAGTGTCAGGAGGACACCATGACCGCAATTCAGACCAAGCCAGTGGGGGTCTTCCCCGCTGAAAGGACCAGTGCTTTCCGCCGCCGCCTGCTGGCAGTAGTGGGAACCCTGGCGCTGGTGGTCGGGCTCGGCTCGATCGCCGGTGGTGTTGTCGGGGCCGTTTACACCTGGAATCAGGCCGAGGCCCAGAACATCGTCACCCCCGATGACGCCTCCATCCCGGAGACGGCCGTGAGAGGGCCCTTCACGATGTTCTCGCAGATGGACATCATCACTCACCACCAGCTCGATAACACTGGCGGGCTCTACTACGCCGAGATGCCCCGCCAGATCCCTGAAGTTGACGAGGCCGGCAACCCGGTAATCGGCGAAGACGGCGAACCGGTCATGGTGCCCAACGCCGCCCGGACCAGCTGGATCACCGCCACCACCCTGACGACAGCGCTCAGCGTCGGCATCCTCGCCTACGCCCTGGCCGCCTTCGCAGTGGTGGTCGGCATCACGCTGGTGGTCTCCGGCTTCACGTTCCTGTCGCTTCGCAAGGCGCTCATCGCCTAAGCGGCTAGACGCAGAAGCCGACACGAGAAGCCCCCGGGTCTCCCCCGGGGGCTTTTCTCTTGCCTTTTTTCCGCGAACCCAGGGTTGAGGCGTCCGTTGGCGGACTCTGGAACCCGGGGTTCGGTGTTTAGGTTCTAGGTCCACTCACTGCGAGTCCTTCCACTGGCACCACGCGTTGATGACCTTGGTCAGATCTGAGGCTCCTGCCTCCACCGCGGCGAGGTCGGCAAAACGCATCACCCTGGCGGTTTCGGTGTCCCCCTCCAGTGCCGGATGGTCTCCGGGAATGGACGCACCAGTATGGAAGAGCAAGCTGACGAAGCGCTTGGCTGGATTGAAGCTGAAGATGTTGCCCTTGTATGAGTAGGTGGGTGTGCTCCACTTGATGGTCTCGGTGATACGCGAATCCGCGGCAAGGGTGATGTCGCGAACCCGCTGCATGGCATCCTCCAGGGGATGGCGCTTTTTCTCGAACCAGGCGTCAACGTCAGGGTTGCGCATTGGTTATTGATAGCGGAACCAGACGACCTGTGACTCCCCAGTCCAAGAAGGCATTTGCGGCCGCCGTCACCAGATTGTCGAAAGGCGACCGGGAGATCGCCGGGATCGTCGCCCGTCATGGGGTTCCCGACTTCTGGCACCGACCCCCCGGCTTTTCGACCATGGTGTTGTTCATCCTGGAACAGCAGGTGTCGCTGGCATCCGGAGCGGCCGCATTCAAACGACTGCGAGATCGGCTGGGGGAGGTGACCCCAGCCGCAATCCTGGGTCCATCTGACGAAGAGCTACGGGCAGACGGATTCTCTCGACAGAAGACTCGCTATGTCCGAGAGCTTGCCCACGCCGTTCTGAGGGGCGACATCGACCTCGACGGGCTCTCCTCTCAGAATGACGAGGAAGTTCGGCGTCGACTAATCAATCTCGTAGGGATCGGGCCGTGGACCGCCGATGTCTATTTGCTTTCGTGTCTCCGCCGACCCGACATCTGGCCCGTTCAGGATCGCGCCCTCCAGGTCGCCACGTTCGAAGCGCTCTCCCTTCCCGAGGTTCCACAGCCCGATACCTTGCGAGACATCGGGGAACGTTGGAGGCCTCATCGCTCCACCGCCGCCCGGCTGTTGTGGCACTCCTATCTCTCCGGGCGTGGCAGGAAGGAGACCGCCTTCTAGACGGGCACCGAGGCGGTGAGCGCCCCGGTGGGCAACGCAAGTTCGACCTCGGTTGTCCTGGTCACCCAGTTAAAGACCGTTGCCCGATCGAGGGTGCTGCGATGGGCTACGACCTGGAGAGATAGACCATCGAGGAGCGAGATGATGCGCCAGGCGGCTGCATCCGGGTCGGGAGACTCAAGAGACCCGT
>JAICND010000040.1 GCA_025929005.1 Acidimicrobiia bacterium | reverse complement strand
CGCAACCTCGAGGTAGTCCAGTCCATGGACGATCAGTGGGTAGTGGTACCACCGCTCCTGGCCGGCACGGCAGTCTGGTTACTGGTCGAGGCGGCCATGTGGGTGCAACTGCGGGTGGGTCCCCGCGAATTCTCGCGCCGTTATCTGACCAAAGCGCTGGTAGGCGATCTCAACGTATTTGTGAGCCTGATCGCTACAGGTGCTCTCTTTGCGCTGGCTGTCACCACCGAGGGGATCGGTCTCTGGGCGTTGGGGGTGGCCGGGCTTCCGTATTTGTTCGCCCATTCGGCCTTCAAACGGTTTCAAACGATCCGTCGCACCTACCGCCAGACGATCCGGGCCTTGGCTCGCATCCCCGAGGTGGCGGGTCTGGGAACCGACGGCCACGCCGACCGCACGGTGGAACTGGCTTTGGCGGTCGGGAAGGATCTCGGGATGTCGAGACACGAGATGGACGATCTCGAGTACGCCGCCCTCATGCATGACATCGGTCGAATCACCCTCACCGAGCCCGCCATCCTTCGCATTGGTTACACGGATGACGACATCGCCCGCTGGGGCGCCGAGATCATCTCCCAGGCGCCATATCTGGATCGGATTGCCGACCATGTCCGCCGATTGCACGAGCCGTATCGCAAACCAGGCGAACAGGTGGACCCATCCATATCAATGATCTCGAAGGTTGTGCGGGCAACCAGCGCCTATGACCACCTTGTCACCGATCGCAGCCTCTCCGGGTTGCAGGCGATCGAGGTGCTGCATCAGGGGGCGGCCTATGACTTCGATCCTGAGGTCGTTGGTGCCCTACGGCGGGTACTGGAGCGGCGCAAGGCGTTTCAACCGGGAGCGAATCACCCATCCAGATCGCCCGCCCTCTCCTCGACGGATCAGTAGCGAACTGCTGACCCGGCCTTGGCCCGGGCGCCGCGTTTGAACCAGCGGATGGGACGTCGCAATTCTGATTCGATGAACCACCCCAGACCCACGGCCAGGAACACGTCCCCCAGTGAGATGACCTGACCGGCGCCGGCGATCCGGAGTGGAATCACATCGGCAAGGAAGACGAGGCGTGAGCTGTTGTCGAGAACCACGTGCTTGTAGCTCTCGGCGATGACCGGGTTCCCAGGGGCAAATCCCGAGGCAACTTCGGCGGCTCCCGCCAGCACGGGCATGCCCCCGTTGACAGCGATCACCGTGAAGTTCATGAGGATGCCGAGACCAACCAACCACAAGCCCGGCTTATCTCGGTTAAGGAGGACCAGGCCAAGCAGGATGACGTAGCTAAGAAGGATGAGGGCGACCCCCCACCCTGCCTCGTCCCGGGGAATGAGCTGGGCCCCCACCTGGAGCAGGAAGCCGACCGGCAGCAACCACCACGAACGCAGGTGGATGTCGCCTAGGTTGATCATGCGTCCCCCACGGATTACGGCGATACCCATTGAAAGGACGAGCACCACCGCCAGCCATAGCATGAGTCGACGCTATCACACGGAGGGAGTTGAACCAGATGGTGAGATACGAGGTCGGGGCCGCCAGGGCGACGATCACCATCGACGAACCCGAGCGACGCAACCCGCTTTCGACTGCGACGATGGCCGAGCTCCTAGCCGGCACCAGACGGGCCATCGACGACGACCAGGTACAGGTCATCGTCTATACCGGCGCCGGCGATCAGGCCTTTTCTGCCGGTGGTGACCTCTCGTCGGGATTCGTCGACGACCCCATCGGCCTTCACGCGGCGCGGGGCGCCATGGCCGACCTCTTTCGGACGATGTGGCGGGCCGGCAAACCAACCATCGCTCGCGTCAATGGTCATGCCCTCGCGGGGGGCTTCGGGTTGGCGGTTGCTTGCGACATCACTATCGCAGCCGACGATGTCAAACTCGGCATGCCCGAGATCAAGATCGGGCTATGGCCGATGATGATCACAGTTCCGGTGCAACGGGCCCTGGGTGTAAAAGCGGCACTCGAATTGATGATGACCGGACGCCTGATTGACGCGGCTGAAGCCCTCTCACTTGGCGCAGTGTCCAGGGTCGTGCCAAGAGCAGAACTCGACACTGCGGTCGACGAGGTGGTGGGAGTGTTGGCCACCCAAAGCCCGGCGGTGATGATGCTTGGGCGCGATGCGTTTTACGGGGTGGTAGGGATGAGTCACGACGCCGCCTTCGATCGACTCCAGGCAGGTCTGACCGAAGTGTCTCTCACCAGGGACTCTCAAGAAGGGATCAGGGCCTTCTTGGAAAAGCGGGATCCCGTTTGGTCCGGAAGCTGACCCTCGGTTCTGAATTCTTGCCGGGGTAGCCTGGCCGGAATGAAAAGATTCCTGCGAGTGGCAGGTTTCACCCTCGTCGGGGCGGGCGGGCTGATCATCGCGTTTCTGGTGTATCAGCTGTTCGTGACCGACCTGATCAACGCGGGTACACAGGCGCGTGCCTCCGACGAACTCGCCCAAGCCCTCGTCGAGCGGCGTGTGGAGATCGCCACGACCACGACCACGACCACCGCGCCGCCCGACACGTCCATCTCAGCTCCCACCTCCGTAGCCAGTCTGCAGACCGAACCGGTAGTGCCGGAGGGTGAGCCCCTCGGCCGCATCACAATCAACAAGATCGGCCTGGAGGCGGTTCTTTTCGAAGGAGTGGACCGCGACACTCTCAAGGACGGACCGGGTCATATGCCATGGACACCGGTTCCGGGTCAACCAGGTAACGCCGTCATCAGCGGACATCGCACCACATATGGCCGACCCTTCTACGATCTCGACCAGCTGGTCCTGGGCGACCGCATCGAGGTTGAAACCGCAATCGGCATCAGCGTGTACGAAGTGAAAGTCATCGAGATCGTCTTGCCCACCGATGTCTACGTCACCGAGCCACTCCCGGGCTCATGGCTGACCCTCACCACCTGCCATCCCCGGTTCTCGGCTGCCAAACGCCTCGTTATTCAGGCGGAGCTAGTTGCCGGTCCCAACTTCGACTATGTCGAGACGCTGCAGGCGGAGCCCCGCGAGGAGGCTGCGTGAATCGGTGGTTGCGTTATGCGCTGATTGTGATCGGTGTCGGGGTCGGACTGGTCGCGCTCTACTTCTTGTTCGAGTGGGCCGGTGATCTGCTCGACTCGGGTGGAGCCATTGGTGTGTAGTTTGGTTTGATCGTTAGGCTCGATCGATGTCATTTTTCAGTCGCAGACGTGGCGACTTGGCCGTGGAAGGGATCGATCCCAACCGGGTCCCGCCCGGCCAATACCTGACCGATCGATTTCCTGTGCTCCATGCGGGAGTGACGCCTCGTGTCAAGCTCGACATCTGGGACTTCACAGTGGACGGCCTGGTCGAGGACCCGGTCACATGGTCGTATGACGAGATCAGGGCGATGCCTTCGGTTACCCGCACCGTAGACATTCACTGCGTTACGAAATGGTCAAAGCTCGACACCGTCTGGGAGGGGGTGTCGATCTCGGAGATCATGAGCCGGATCAAGCTCAAGCCTGGTGTGACTCACGTATTGATTTCCGCCGAGCACGGATTCACCGCCAACATTCCCCTTTCTGACTTCATGGCCGAGCAGAACATGCTCGCCTATCGGTACGACGGTCTCGACCTCGAGCCCGACCATGGCTGGCCTTTGCGGTTGCTGGTTCCTCACCTCTACTTTTGGAAGTCCGTCAAGTGGGTGCGAGGCATCCAGTTCCTCGACCACGACACTCCGGGCTTCTGGGAGCGCAACGGCTACCACATGTATGGAGACCCCTGGCGCGAACAGCGTTACTGGGGGGATTGAGCGGCTACGCCGTCTCCGGCGGCCATCTGTCGAAGGACATAATGGAGGATGCCGCCGTGGCGGAGATACTCGACCTCGATCGGGGTGTCGACCCTGGCGATCATCGGGAACATGGCCGGATCACCTTTGAGCCGTGTGGCCGTGACCAGCAGTTCCTGCCGAGGGACAAGGCCGTCAGTCAGACCAATGGAGAAGGTCTCGGTGCCGTCCAGCTTGTGGGCAGCGGCTGACTCGCCCGGGAGGTACTCGAGGGGGAGAACACCCATCATCACCAGGTTCGAGCGGTGAATTCTCTCGAAGCTCTCCGCCATCACCGCTTTGATTCCCAGGAGAAATGTCCCCTTAGCGGCCCAGTCACGGGAAGAGCCCATTCCGTAGTCCTGGCCGGCCAACACCACAAGCGGAATCCCCGCTGACCGATAGTTGACCGAAGCGTCATAGACGGACTTCACCTGGTTGTCGATGAAGTCGGTGGTATGCCCGCCTTCTGTCCCCGGGGCCAGCTCATTGCGCACCCGAACATTTGCGAACGTACCCCGCGTCATCACGCGGTCGTTGCCACGCCGCGATCCATAGGAGTTGAACAGCGCGGGCTGGACGCCATGCTCAATCAAATAGCGACCGGCCGGAGAGTCGGGACTGATGGCGCCGGCGGGGCTGATGTGGTCGGTGGTGATGGAGTTACCCACCTTGACGAGCACCCGGGCGTTTTCAATGGGCCGCAACGGTTGTACCTCTTGACCAAGCTCGAGGAAGAAGGGCGGTTCCTGAATGTACGTCGACTCCGGTTTCCACTCATAGAGGTCGCTGCCTCGTGTGACGATGCTGCGCCACTCTTCGGATCCGGTGAAAACATCGGCGTACTTTTCTGTGAATTGGGCTCTGCTGACATGATCGGCCACCATCCGGACGATCTCCTCCTGGGTTGGCCAGAGGTCGCGCAGATAGATCTCGGAGCCGGGGATCGGCTCGCTAAGCGGGTCCCAATCGACGGTGCCGGCCAGCGCGTAGGCGACCACGAGCGGAGGAGAGGCCAGGTAGTTGGCGCGGGCATCGGGTGAGATCCGGCCCTCAAAGTTGCGATTGCCCGAGAGCACCGATGCGGCAACCAATTCTCCGGTGCTGATGGCGTCCGCAATCTCTGGTGGTAGTGGCCCGGAGTTGCCGATGCAGGTAGTGCATCCGTATCCCACGACGAAGAACCCGGTCGCTTCGAGGTCATCGAGCAGACCCGCCGATCGAAGGTACTCGGTCACGACCTGCGACCCCGGAGCCAGGGAAGTCTTGACCCATGGCTTTGGCATCAGGCCCTTCTGCCTCGCCGCCCGGGCGACGAGACCGGCGGCCATCATCACCTCCGGGTTGGAAGTGTTGGTGCACGAGGTAATCGCAGCAATGACGACATCGCCGTCGGAGAGTTCATAGCTGCCGCTCGGACCGGCGACGGTTGCATGGCCGACCTGGCCGCGCCGATAAGTCGATGCGAGCTGGCGACGCCAGTCGTCCTTCATCCCCGAGAGCGAGACGCGATCCTGGGGTCGTCGCGGTCCCGCCAACGATGGCTCCACGGTTCCGAGATCTAGCTCGAGTTCTGAGCTGTAGGCGATGCTCTGACTGGAGTCTCTCCACAGGCCCTGGGTCCGGTAGTAGAGCTCGACCGTCTCACACAACGCTTCGGGTCGGCCAGTGAACCGGAGGTATTCGATGGTCTGGCTGTCTACGGGGAAGAAGCCAACGGTGGCCCCGTACTCCGGGGCCATGTTGGCGATCGTCGCCCGGTTGGCGACCGGCATCTCGTCCAGACCCGGGCCAAAGAACTCGACGAACTTTCCGACTACTCCGTGCTTTCTGAGGAGCTCGGTCACTCTAAGAACCAGATCGGTGGCGGTGGAGCCCTCCAGGAGGCGGCCCGTGAGACGGAACCCCACCACCTCGGGTAGCAGCATCGAGATCGGTTGGCCGAGCATGGCTGCCTCGGCTTCGATGCCTCCCACGCCCCAACCAAGCACGCCGAGTCCGTTGATCATGGTCGTGTGCGAATCGGTGCCGACCAGAGAGTCGGGGAAGAGCCAGGTGCCGTCGTCCCATACAACCTTGGCCAGGTACTCGAGATTCACCTGGTGCACGATGCCTGTAGCGGGCGGCACTACTCGGAAGTTGGCGAACGCGCGCTGACCCCACTTGAGGAACTCGTAGCGCTCCTGATTCCGCTCGAACTCCTTCCGGCTGTTGATGAGAAGGGAGTCGCGGCTACCGAAGGCATCAACCTGGACCGAGTGGTCAACCACCAGGTCACATTTGACGCCAGGGTTGACCCGGGCGGCAGCATCGGTCCTTCCTGTCATCCGCACGATGGCGCCGCGCATAGCGGCCAGGTCAACGATGGCCGGCACTCCGGTGAAATCCTGGAGGACGACCCGGCCAGGGATGAAGGGGATCTCCGCACCGATCAGTGACCGAGGGTCGTAGGCAGCAATGGCGTCCACGTCGCCACGGTGAACGAGTCGCCCGTCGAGCCGGCGGAGAGCGGCTTCCAGTAAGACCCTGATGGAGTAGGGCAGCCCTGAAGCACCCTCGATCGAATCCAAGGGAGCAATGAGTCGGTCACCGAGTGGGGTCTTGAGAACCGTATTCGTCATTGATCACGAGTGTAGGAATTGCCCCCGACCATCCATAAGAGATCGACTGCCGAAACATCGCCCCGATTTGGGTCATGGCAAACGCCGCCCTTATTGCACACATGGATAGGCTCAAAACATGCTGGAAGAGGCTCGCAATCCCCGTTCTGAGGCCCAGGAACACATGGAGCCCGGGTTTGTGGCCCGGGTGCTCGAGCCCTCACCGCCCGCCATTCACACCGGTGAATTTTCCGACGACCCCACGGATCGCAGCGATGTTCCTGAGGGAGTGGTCTCGCCGGTCAGCTCGGGAGACGTCACATGGGTCGAATGGGTGTCGACCAGACCGACGCTGAGCCAGTGGGCGATCGATCGTTGGCTCGTACCTGGACCAAGGCTGGTACCGGTTCCCAGTGGCTTCTCTTTGACGAGAGACTCGCTTCACCAGCTCGCCTACTTCGTTCTCTCTCCGGTTCGTCACCGGGCAAATACCAAAATCGGTCTCCGGTACACCAAAGGTGGATTCGGCACACCCTTCTTCGGTGACGATACGCAGGTTCGTATCGAAGGCGTCGATCTCGTCGTGCAGCGGAGTTCCGAGGTCAGGCGGGCACCGCTGACAACAGTCAATGGGGCGTGCCAGGCCGCGGGCATTCCGTACCGGGTTGACTGGTTTCCACGGTTTGGCGATCCTCTGCCACCGCTCGATCCTGATCACACCCTTGTGATCGATGAGGAATCGGTGGCCGCAATGACGGCGCTGTTCGGATTTGCGACCGCACTACTCGAAGAACTGCGGGCATCGGCCCCTCAGGGGGAGCGGCCATCACTTGTGCAGCTGTGGCCTGAACACTTCGACGTTGCCGTCGAGCTGGGTGATCCCGAAGCCGGGGCCCGGGCCTCCTACGGGGTGTCGCCAGGTGACCAGAATCATCAAGAGCCGTATCTATATGTCTCGGCGTGGGGCGAGATCGATCGCGCCAACCCGTTCTGGAACGACCCGCACTTCAACGGGGCGAGCCTGTCTTACGACCAGCTTGGTGAGGCCGACGATCAACGGGTCGCCGCCTTCGACTTTTTCCGGCAGGGCCAGGAGGCTCTAAAGGGCTAGCTGCGAGTGCTGATGGTCACCGGGACCTGGGTGACGCAGTCATCCTCGAGGACCACATGGGGGAACACCACCGGATTGCAGGCGTGGTGGAGGGCACCCATGATTCCCGACACCATGCCGCGATCGAGGGAGCAGATCACCTCAGGGTGGCCCGTAGCGGCCTCCCCGAAGGGGCAGTGGGAGGTGAGGAGAACCTGGGCGTCGGCGTCGGCGTTCAACTCGAATCCGACTCCGCTCATGACCTTGACCAGGGCGGCCAGAACCTCTTCGTACCCGGGATCGTCGGGGGCACCGACCGAGGCGGCGAGTTCCTGGCCGTACTCCCGCCCCACCTGCTCGGCCACTCCGGCGATGTCGTGAGGCTGGACCCGATCAAGCACCCGTACCAGAAGTTCGACCAGCAGGTCGTAGCGTCTACCGGGGTGGAGTGACACTCCTTTGGTGGTGGCTTCGTAGCACTTGGCCGGTCGGCCGGCTCCAGGCCCAGTTCGGCCAGTTCGCCGCTGATGCGTCACTTGGAGGTAACCGTCATCGGCCAGGCGATCGAGATGATGCCGGGCGACGTTGGGATGGATCGAGAAGAGCTCGGCGATCTGTGAACTGGTCAGGGGTTCAGGGCTCTGGCGGACCGCGAGATAGATTCCACGGCGGGTGGGATCACCTAAAGACGAGGCAAGATCGCCGATGCTGCGGTCGAGGGATTCCAGGCTTGAATGGCTCATCGCCACCCAAAACTATAGTGAGCGGAGTTTTCTACCCACTATCGCCGTAGGGGAAAACCATGGCTGCGGTTGAGGACATCCGACGCGCCCTGGAGGGGGTCATCGAACCCCTCCTCAACCGCACGCTGGGTGAACTGGGTGTAGTTGCTGGGGTCGACAAGTCCCTGCTGGGGCGCGCCAAGGCAACGCTCATGATTCCAGTGCCTAACTATCCCTATCGGTCTGTCTTGACGGCCCGGATCGCGATGGCGTGG
>JAICND010000307.1 GCA_025929005.1 Acidimicrobiia bacterium | reverse complement strand
GCAGCAAACCGAACAGGCACGCGACCAGAACAAGCTCGAGCAGGACGAACCCCATGACGACATTCATCGTTATGGTTAGCCGCCGTTTGGCCTTTGTAGTTAGCTCCAACACTTCGCTGTTCGCATCTGCGACATCCGGACCTCTGCTGCCGGTGCGACCTCCCGCCCCATATGTTCACGGCCGCCTTCCCGCTCGATCACCGATTGTCGGATTGGCAACACACCCGGCGCCGCCGACGGATGGTCGGCTCCGCGATCGGGCGGCCGCAGCGCCGAGAAAGCCTTGTCGGCCGGACGACAGTCGAGTGGGAACCGCAAGTTCCGGCCTTGAAAATGTCCGGATGAGTTGCGCAAAGCTCCGGCTCCTGGCGGGCGGCAGGCCGGCGGATCACGAGTCGGGCAGCCCCCCACCCCGCCGGCAATACCGAGAGGGAAACGTCTTCTACCCGTTCGGAGTGCCTCCGGCCGACCTGAAAAGACGTAAAGGCCAAGGTGATGAGCCGGCGGAGTGGCGGCACGGCGGCTGGGTGGCCTTTGCCGAGAGGATCGGCCAGCTCGAGCGTCTCCGCCGCAATCCCGAGGAGTGGAGTCCCGAATTCGAACCGAACAGTGACGGCCGGCCGGGGCCCGCATCCCGGGACGAGACCCAACCGAGAGGGGACCAGCCATAAATGTAACCGGGACCAGAGAGCGTACGGCCGGGGTTCGTTTCCAGATCATCGACTCCGCCTGGAGGCAGGCCGCTCAAGTCGGCTTCAACAGCCTTACCATGCACGATATCTGCGCCGACACGGGACTTGAGCCCTCAATCGTGCAGGCGTTGATGCCGGATAGAGATGCCCTTTTGTTCGGCCTTCTTGAGGATGACCAGGCTCAATTGGAGGGGGTCCTCTACCGCCTGGAAGCGACGTCGTTGGACGAGATGGAACGGCTCACCCGATTCGTTCAGGGCGCACTTCAAATCGCCGGCACCGCAGAAAGAGCCAAGGTTCTCACCGAACTTTGGGCCACGGTGCTCAGCCGCCCCGACTTGAGCGACTGGGCCGCAGAGCGGATTCGCGGACGGCGTACGATTCTTCGCAACTGGATCGACCGTGCGGGGGGCGATCCGTTCTCGCCGGTTCCTTCCAATGCCCTGGCCTCGGCCGTGCTGGCCCTACTGGACGGCTTAATCCTTCATGCGGGACTGGATCCGCGGGCGTTCAAGTGGGAGAACGTAAGTGGGGCGATAGATTCAATGCTCGGCAACCTGTCTTCGGGTCGAGCCCCTAGCTGACGGAGGCCGCCAAACTCACAATTAACCACAGCCCCGTAAGCCAGAAAAGCGCAATCCCGACTACGATCCCTGCGATCAGCAGACGGTCTGCTCGGCTGATTGAAGTCTGGAGGAAGCTTGACTTTGAAATTGGATTCTCCAACACGCATGACTCCGATCGTCGACTTGCTGTCACCCAGACTCCGCCAAGCGATCGGGCAGCTCAACCCAAGTGTGGCCGGGGCGACAGGCTGAAGCGGTCAGTACTCGGTTTGCAGTGCGGTTTTCTGGCAGTACGCGAGCATTGAATCCATATCGGTCAGGTCGAAGACGCGGCGTACCTTGCCCCTGGCGTTGATCACAGAGATGGTCCAGCCTCCGGCTTGCGCACGCGAAGCGGCTGCAATCAACGTACTCAGCCCGGTCGAGTCAATGAATTCGAGATCCTCGAGGTCCAGGACGACCTCATGGCATCCGTCGTGCTCCTCGGCGCGCATCGTCCGCCGCAGTAGATCTGAAGAATGCGCGTCCAACTCGCCGTTGAGCTTGAGATACACCGACTTGCCGGTGCTGTGCTTTTGGAACGTGAGGGTCTGGCCCGTCGCAGGCTCTGGTTCAGGGTCGAGCTTCTGCCGTCCCTGCAGCTGGCTCATCCTCAGCGCTGCCCGAGCGGGCGGTCCAGCGTGACGTTCAACATCATTTCCACGTTGATCCCCCGAATCGCCGCTCGATGCCATTCGTCGGCGAGGAAGCGCACGGCGCCGGCGTCGACAAACTCGGCGTCCGTCAAATCGATGGTGACCGGGAGGGACGAAAAGTTCAGCGAGTCGGTAATTGCTTCCCGAAACTCGGCGGACGTACCTGCGTCCACCACCCCGTGTACCGCTACCAACGACCTCTGCTGAAGACGGGTGATCGTGGTGCAAAAGTCATCCGCCGCGCCTGGGCTCCTACGCCGCGCCACACCGACGATGCGTTGCCGCAGAGAGGCGCGCCCACCGGTGGTCGAAGCCACGGCCCTGTTGGCGATTCTGCGAATGTTCATATCGTCCTTTCGGTAGATAGGAATCCCCTCGAAGCAATCGGAACCTCCTGAAACCTCTGACGGTCCCCGCCCTGCAGTTCCGATTCGCAACGGCGGATACAACAACCTAAGCCGGGCCTGCTCACCTGGTGTCCGAATGGTTGGGAGGGCGACACATGAAACCGGCGATGAGACGCTCGTCGGCACCCGGACAGCCCTATTGGATCGGTTCGGCCGGCACATTACGACCCTCCGCAACATCGACCAGGCCTTCTCGGTCAATGATCTCGATGCAGCGATAGGCGACCGATATCAGGCCGAGGGCTTCGAACTCCCCCAGGATCTGATTCACCGATGAGCGATGCACCCCGAGCATCGCGGCAATCGTTCCCTGCGAGTGACGGAAGACGCCATCCACCCCCTCATGGAGCAGGAACTGGGCAACCCTGTCCCGCAGCGCGGTGGTTAGCAGCGCAATGATCCGGTTGTGGTTTTTGCTTACCTGGAGGGCCAGTTTGGCCATCCAACGGCGCCCGACCGACGGACTCCGCACGAGAAGCGCGTCAAAATCGCACCTGGCGATGAAGAGACAACTGGTGGGCTCTGCCGCCCTGGCCTTGAAGGGCGAGGACACGCCCCTGACGATCTGGATGTCTCCGCTCGGCGTGTCGTCGCCGGCGCGCGGCGGGTCGCCGACGATGTCGAACGCGTTGCCTCCAAGCTGCGACCCGCCCAGCGGGAGCGTCGTGGCCCAGCCGGCG
>JAICND010000170.1 GCA_025929005.1 Acidimicrobiia bacterium | reverse complement strand
TTTCGCCCTATCTCGAGGTCGACATCGATGATCTGCTCCTCGCCATCGGCTGCCCGCAGCACCAGTTGGGCCGGTCCGGCGACATTGGATCGCACGACAGCTGTCACCGGAACCCGATCGCCCTCGCGGGCGGCCGGGGGCACCTGGACGCTTTCGACCAATGCGTCAGCACTACGGGCGGAAGCGAGTTCGACCACGTCGACCGCGATGCCCAGGTCGGCCAGACGCCGCGCGGCGGGACGAGGGTCGACAGTGGTCGGAACGAGATCGGTGATGAGAACGATGCGGCGGGAACCCTCGCTCGGCATCAACGCCGCGGCCGCTTCCAGAGCACCGGCGATGTCGGTCGACGAGTCATCGACGATGGTCAACACCGGTGCGGGAATCCGCCCATCCGCGAACGCGGAGTCAAGGCGCAGGTCCCGCCCGAAAACCGCAACGGCAGTGCGATGATCCGCCCGGGCATCTTCGAGAGCCACCGCCAGGTAAGCCTCCTGGGCAGCCGCTGATTCAGAGGAAATTGAAGCCGATCGGTCCAGGAGGAACAGGACCGAACGATCTTCGACTGATCTATAGAGGACTGGCTGGGCCGCGGCAGTGACCAGAAGTGTCAACGCCACTAACCGAACGATGAGGGCCCAACGGTGCTGGCGTCGGGGCACGGTTCTGCCTCCCCGACGAGCGATCACCCAGGCCAGACCGACCACCGGCAACAGCGCCACCAGCCACCAGGGTTGTTCGAACCTCATGTCGCCAGCGTCCCTTCACGGGAGCGGCGGCGCGACCACCCTGGCCGTTGGTGCCCCACCCACCACTCGACAGCCATGAGTAGCAGTACGAGGCCGATCACCCAGGGCGCCCACTCCCTGATTAGCGTCGAAGGCTCCTCCTCGGCGATGGCACCACCACCGGTTGCTATTTGGCGGACGGCGCCCTCGGACTCGTCAGCCACGAACGTCCGGACCGCCACCGGCCCCTCGATCAGCGTTCCATCCTCGGCTCGATAATCGACCCGATAGACGCCGGGCTGTCCCGTGTCGACGAAAGCGGCCGTCCCGGATGTGAGATCGCGGACCGTCCCGTCGGGAAGCGTCACCTGAGCAACGGGTGCCGTCGGAGCCGCCACGGCGATTGGGGTCCCCGCCGGTTCACTCGACACCTCGCCGGCCGACCCGCCGCCGAGCCATTCGAGGATGCGGGCCCCGAGTATCGGAAATCCCACCTGCACCACCAGGTTGGAGTGGGTCAAGTCGAAGGTGAAGTAGGCGACGCGCTGACCGTTCACCTCGCCCAACAAGATCAAAGGAACGTCGCCCGCCCTCACCAGGGTGAGCCAGCGGGGCGCAGTGACCACCTGCGCCTGGGCCACCGCCACCTCTGACAGATCGACCGAGTCCAGGATCGGCTCGCCGGGCCGCTGGTAGGTCACAGCCGTGTTGCGGACCAGTTCGGTGATGGTCACACCCTCCGGGGCCGCAGTCGGAGCGATCAACCACGTGGGCCGGTCGATCTCCGGCAGCGCACCTCCGTCGATGATGAGGACGTCGGCGGGACCCTCGTCTGCCGAGGAAAACCCTGGCACCGCATCGACGAGCGCGCCCAGGAAGGGCGATCCGCTGCCGATGATGGACACGGCGCGATCGGGCCCGCCGCCAACGACCAGGGAGGCGCGGTCGTCAAGCGAGAGCGCATCGGCGTTGTCGACCAGGTTCACCGTGACGATATCGCCGGGACCCGCGTCGATCGGCGTCGTCTGACGGGCATCGGCGAGCGCGGCAATTTCGAGATCGACAAAGCCGGCGGTGAGACCGTTGACCGTCACCTCGGCCCGGGCAGAGACGGCCTCAGCCGAGAAGTTGGATACCTGGAGAAAGCCGCGGGTAGTGCCTTCGGTCGAGGGATCCAGCGACCAGACGGTGACAGCAAGGTTGGGACCGATGTCGTCGAGCCTCACGAAATCGGCACCAGCTACCGGCTCTTCGGGCAGCGGGGCATCGCCCCCGTCTGAGAAAATGAGAACACTGGTGGGACGATCAGGGGTAGCGAGACCGCGGGCGAGACGGATTGCCCCCGAGAGATCTGCCCGACCGCCGGTTGCAACGAGACCATTGAGCGCATCGGAGACCAGTTCGGGATCACGGGCAAAGGCGACCAACACTTCGGGTTGCGGTCCGGCCTCGACGACCGACACCTGGTTGGCCTCACTCAAGTCACCAATGAGGTCGAGCGCCTGGGCTTTGGCCCGTTCCAGTCGGCCACCCATCGCCATCGACCCCGAGGTGTCGACCACAAAGACGGTGTGGGGACCGAGCAGCGTCTGTTGCGTGTAGAAGGGTCGAGCGAGGGTGAGCACGAAGGCAGCCAGCACCAGGAGCTGGAGGATCAACAACGGCGTCAGGCGCAGCTTCTGCCATGGCACCGCCGATGAGACGGGCAAGTCGAGCTGCTCCCAGAGCAGGGTGCTGGGCACCTCCACCCGCTGGCGACGGGACCGCAACATATATAGGACAATGAGCGGCCCGGCCAGAGCGGCCAGTCCGAAAGCGGCCGGAATGAGAAAACTCATCGGACCGCCTCGGCCCGTGCCAGCGCCGAGAGGACCTGATCGGCAGCGCCGGGAAGGGCAGGAACGAGGACGTAGTCGAGCCCGGAACGACGGGCTCGTCCCTGGGCCTCGAGAGCAAACCGCTCGAGGGCGTCTCGGTAGCGGCGCATGGTGTCTTCGGAGGTCGAGACTGCCAGCTCTCCCCCGCTCTCGGAGTCGGCCAGACGGAGGTCGCCGGCCAAGTCGGGTTCCATCTCCTCCTGACCAAGGACATGCAGGACAACCCCGCCCGATCCAACGGCGAGGCCGTCGAGGGCGGGTTGCCAATCCGGGGTGAGGAGGTCGGACACCAAAATCAACGACCCCCGGACGGTGCCTTCACCGGACAGCCTTCTCACTGCCGAAGCCAACGATCCAGCCTGGGTAGGTTCAAGGTCCTCTAACCACGACTCGAGTCGGCTCCACTGGGAAAGGTGGCGACCTACCGGACCGATCCGGAGCGATCTGCCCTCGTCTCCCGGCACCGCGAAGAGTTGCACCCGGTCGCCGCCGGCTAAACCCATGTAAGACAGCATCCCCGCCAGAACCCGAGCGACCTCGAACTTCCCGTAGAAGGACATCGAGCGCGACGTGTCGATCACGACCTTCAGTGGCATCTCTTCTTCGGCTTCGAACTGGCGGATCAGCAGGACTCCCAGCCGGGCCCAGAGGTTGTGATCGATGCGACGGAAGTCGTCGCCGGGCACGTACTCGCGATAGTCGGCAAAGTCGAGGCTCTCACCCTTGTGACGGGAGGAGTGACGACCGGACCATTGGGCGGAGACACGACGACGGGTGACTATCGAGAGCCGCTCGAGGCGGGCGCGCAACTCGGGCGTGAGGATCATCTAGTCCGCCGTTGGAGCGGGGTGGGCCCCGAGCACGTCCTCGACGATCTGGTCAGGTTTGACCCCATCGGCCATCGCTTCGTATCCGAGCACGAGACGATGACGGAGTGCCATGCGGGCGGTGCGCCAAACATCTTCGGCGGCCAGATTGGGACGGCCATCCATCAGAGCGGCCGCCTTGCCTCCCATGACCATCGCCTGAGCCCCGCGGGGGCTTGCCCCGTTGCGGACGTAACGGCGGACCATCTCCGGAGCGATCGGGCTGTCGGGGTGGGTGGCCTCGACCAGAGTGGCGGCATAGCGCAATAGATGAGTTCCGGCCGGAAGGTCGCGGGCGAGACGGGCCATCGCCTGCAAGGTGGGGCCATCCAGCACCGGGTCCGGAACGGCCTCGTCGCCGGCGGTGGTACGGCGGAGGATCTCGAGCATGTCGTCGGCGGCGGGAAACGGAACCAGAGCCTTGAAGATGAACCGGTCGAGCTGGGCCTCGGGCAACGGATAGGTGCCCTCCTGCTCGATCGGGTTCTGGGTCGCCATCACCAGGAACGGTCGAGGAAGTGTGTGGGTTTCTCCGCCCAGTGTCACCCTGCGCTCCTGCATTGCTTCGAGCAGGGCGGATTGGGTTTTGGGAGTGGCGCGATTGATCTCGTCCGCTAACACAAGGTTGGCGAAGATCGGCCCTTCG
Source organism: Acidimicrobiia bacterium (assembly GCA_025929005.1). Lineage (GTDB taxonomy): Bacteria > Actinomycetota > Acidimicrobiia > Spongiisociales > ZC4RG35 > JAICND01. The sequence goes on along the minus strand of JAICND010000170.1, from coordinate 539 downwards.
TGGAACTTGAAGTCGGTGCCCTGGAGGACCTTGGTGCCGAGGATGTCGGCCGGCATCAGGTCGGGAGTGAACTGCACCCGTCCGAAGGCAACGTCCAACACCTTGCCGAGGGTCGCCAGCAGTTTGGTCTTGCCCAACCCCGGTACACCTTCCAACAGGACGTGGCCCTCACAAAGAGCGGCGATGAGCACGGTGTCCACCAGGTCGCTCTGTCCGACGATGACCTTGCCCACCTCGTGGCGAGCAGACGCAAGCAGGCTGGCGAATTCTTCTGGGGTCATGGCTCCAATTCCGTGAAGTAGAGACGAACGAGGTCACGCATTGCTGAAGGGATCACGAGGCGATCAAGCGAGTCCAGGGCGGTGTCACGGTAGGTGCCGAAGCGATCGCTGTACCCGGTCAATGGCAGGTTCTCGACACCCTGACCGGAAGTGGAACAGGTCGGATCCCCCGGCTGGCTCCCACCAGTGAAGTCGACCCTGACCTCGTCACCGAGTCCAGCTTCGACCGGGTCGAAGATGTTGCCGCGGGCGGGATCG
>JAICND010000459.1 GCA_025929005.1 Acidimicrobiia bacterium | reverse complement strand
CTCCAGGCCCGCGGCTTGGGCAATCGCCTCCACCTGAGCGGAGGCGTCCGTGTTCAGTTTCGCGGCGACGACCGCCTTAACGTCGGCAGCACTGGCCAAAGCGGCCCGAAGCTCGACGACACCACTGCCTTCCCGCGCCGACATCATCCAGATCGGCGCCTGCGAGAGCCCGTCGGCGGCCAGACGGCGCCCAAGGTCGTCGACCAGCATCTGCTGCTGGTCAGGATCAAGGCGGTCGGACTTGTTGAAGACGAATTGCATCCGATCGGCGTGGCGCGCCAGCTGCCGTAGATACGAGTGGATTCGCTCATCGTCGTATTTCTCCTGGTCAACCACCCACGCCACGGTGTCGATCCGGGGAAGCAGCGCATCAACCGTGGCTCGATGCTCGGTGCGGACACTGTCGATATCGGGGAGGTCGAGGATGGCCACCCTCGATAGATCTTCGCGGTCATGGCCGACCACTTGTTCAACTCCCAACCAGTCGAGCAGCGGGCGGATCGCCCCAAGAGTGTCGCTGGCGACCCAGGCAAGTGGTTGTTGGGTGGTGGGGCGCAGTACCCGGGCCGGACTGACGTCTTCACCGGCCAGGGCGTTGAGCACGGACGACTTCCCTACCCCGGTTCCCCCAACAAGTGCCATCACGTAGACGTCACCGGTGAAGCCAAGCCTCTGCTCGCTGCGCGCCACCAACTCCCCCGCCGCCCGGGCAAGCTCAAGGAGGCCGAGTTCTTCGGCGGCAGCCGCCGCCTCTCGCAACCGCTCAAGGGGGGTCAACTTGGTTCCAGGGCGGCCGCCGCTCGGGCAGTCCGTCGCAGCTCCGAGGCCAGGTCGGTGTCGTTTGCCATCGGCCCGAGGACTGAGAGGAACCGTTGTTGCTCAGCAGAGAAGGCCGAGTCAAGGATCCGATCGAGGCGGGCGCGGGCCCGGTTGACGAAGGCAGAGACGTTGCCCTCACCGAAGATCGCTTCCAGTAGCTTCTGATTGAGCAGGGCCGTGGCGGCGCCGATACCCAGCTCGGCTCCGGTGAGCCCGCCGGTGTGGACGAAGACCGCCAGGATGGCGCTGGTGCCGAGCACGTTGAGCCCGATGCTGGCCGCCTGTGCTCTCACTTTGCGTTGAGCGCCGATTGTCTGGATCTCATCACCAATCTCTTCCATCCACTCGGCCAACTCGGAGTCGAGACGGTCCGCTAGACCTGGTGAGGCTCCCCAGAGGTTCGCTTCTCTAGCCACGGCCGAGGCCCCGTACGGTTCCTCTGCCCAGGCCGCCGCAGTCCGCGAGGCAGCGGTATCGGCATGATGCACCACCGAGGTCACCAGATCGGTGAAGGCCGCTGCCCGCACTTCCGGCACAGGCGACGCCGGCGATGATCGGAACAGGTTGCGAATACCAGCAGCGATCCGGCCGACGCCTTCGGACACATAGCGTGCCAGCGGCCCCGCGTTGACGAAGTCGAGCCACTGACGGAGAACCTCGCTGCGGAGGAAAGTGCCGCGCTCGATCTCACCCGTTAGCTCCAAACGAGCCGCCCGGAAGTTCGACTCGAGGGCGTGACGGAGCGAAGCCGCCGCCTTCTGCTCGCGTTCAACCTCGGCGGCGATCACCTCGACCGCTCCTGGAAGTCCGGCAAGGGCGTTGGCGAGACTGCGCCGAGCAATGGACCTCCGCTCTTCATCGTCCTGACGCAGCCGCTCAATAGCGTCGAGGATGGGGACAATCGCCTCTCGTTGCAGACCGTCAGTGGCCGCATCGAGCGCTCCCTCGGGGACGGAGACAACCTCCAGATCCCCGAATGCACCCAGGATGTCGAGCTTTCCCATATTGATCAGCCCCTGGTAGTCGGCCATCACAACCGCTTCCTCGGAGGCGTCGGCGGGCATTCGGTTGATGACGGCCAGCAGCGGCACCCCCCGCTCCTTAGCCCGGGCGAGAATGTCCCATGGGACCTGGTCCGCATACCGGGTGGCGGTGGTAACGAACACCACAAGGTCAGCGAACTCCAACAACTCCACCGCGAGCTCGCGGTTGGACCGCTCAACACTGTCGAAGTCG
>JAICND010000189.1 GCA_025929005.1 Acidimicrobiia bacterium | reverse complement strand
CTTGAACGACCCAGTGGCCAGGTCGGCCGGTGGTTCGGGGTCGCCCTCGTCCCGGCCCGTGACGCTGATTTGCGGCTGTCATGGCTCCAGACCGGTTTACGGGATTCTCAGTGCTTTCGGAAAGAGGGGTTTTGACGGAAAGAGAGCCTGGATCGTACCATATCTTAAGGCGTGATTTCTAAAAGAGACGCCTGCTAGCTAACCTCATGTGCGCCTTGGCCTTATGGTTCATTGGGCCTTTCGGAAAGAGGCGTTTTGGCTGAAAGAGAGGCTGCCCGCGGGCGGCCGAATCCACGAGATACGCGTTCCCTAATCCATTGTGCACCTTACAGTTACGGGATGCTCCGTGCTCTCGTAAAGAGGGGTTTGACGGAAGGAAGAGGGGGGTGGAGGCCGGAGGAAGACTAGCATGAAGCGATAGAGGGAGAGGCCCGTCCTCGCTGCAGATCTAAGCGAGTGGTGCCGTCTACGGAATGCCCACACCGGAGGCCGAGGAACGCGCCCGACGGGGGGGAGTTAGTCTTGGGTGGGTGCTGCGTCTTCCCAGATCAGCCGACCGCAGCATGTCGTGAATGCGACACCGATGGACAGCGGAGGGGCACAAGGGAGATTTGCCTCCTCACGGATCAGGCGGGGCTGACAAGAGCAGTACTGAGGCTACTCCCGCTTCAACCCCTGGAGCCGGCTGACGGCTTGACGCGCCTCTTCGACTAGGGGCTGAAACGCCGGATCGGCGTCGGCCCAATAGATGGCGAACTCCTCGTAAGCCTGACGAGCGTTCTCCCACCGGTCAAATCCCTCGTAGGCCTGACCCGCAAACCGAGCTGCCGACGGCTGATACCTAAACGACCGGAAGTACGGCAGGGCGTCCCTCGGCCTGGCGAGCTCCAGGAGAAGCTGGCCCAGCCAGAGACGGAGTTCATGTCGCTCTCCAGCATCACCAATCGCTTCCTCGAGCATGGGGAGAGCTCCCACTGACGATCCCTGCTTCCAACGGCCGTAGCCATCAAGGGCCAGGGCTTCTGCAGCACGCTTCCGGCCACTCGTGGAATCGCCAGCAGCAAAGTTTCGCTGGGCGTCTGTTCGTAGCCGCGTGCCTGCCTCGGCGTGGTCTGCCCAGTTCCCTCGATCCGCGGCGTAGCCACCCTTGCAAAAGAGACCGTTACCCCCCTCTCCCCCAGCCGTGTCGGCGGGTGCAATCGCGAGTGCGGCCGTAAGTCGCTCCTCGTCGATATCGCCACCGAGTAGGTAGGCATGGTAGAGAAGGCAGGGACGATACCAACCCGGTGGGTCGTGGCCCTCTGCATACTCAAGCGCCTCTTCCAGCTTTCCCCAGATCAAGAAGTCGAGGACCCTCATACCGTAAAGTGTCCTCCCTATGCGGTCCTCGTACTCGTCAAGTACTCGTTTACTAGTCTCCCAAAAACCGGCGTTGTTGTTCAGAACACCCAACGCGGGACCGAGCACGGACAGATCCAAGGTATCCAGTGTGTCGAGGGCTCGATCTCGAGTTGCCAGACTCCCGAACGCCAAATCGAAAGCTACCTGCCGACTTCGGAGGATCTGATCCGATTCCACGGTGAGTTCACGATAGGCTGCCAGCTCTTCGGCAGCATGGATACTGTCCGGTCGATTGGAAAAGGTCAGATCTACTAGATGGATTCGGTAAGGCAAGAACCGGGGCTGAAGATTTGTGGCCCGCTCGAAAGCTGCCTCAGCGTCCTCGAGTTCGGCCAGCGCTTGAGGCAAGTGGTAATAGGTTTCACCGAGTTGATACCACCCCTCTGCGTCGTCCGGATACTGACGCGTTGCCTTGCGGAGAATCGGTAGCCCGTCCAAGAAGCCCCGGTCCAAGGCAAGTCCTGCCTCTGCGAACAGGGCCTCGCGCCGGGGGAGGCGTTCCCGCAGACGGAGTGCATGGCGAAGAGCCTCCTGACGGCGCTCGCTTCCGCCTTCAATCCAACCGTACGCCCAGGTCAGCCGGTAGTAGGCCAAGGCGAAAGTCGTGTCCGCCCGGATAGCCGTTTGGTATGCTTGAGCGGCCTCTTCGAAGTTCGACCGACGCAGTTCCGCTTCGCCCTTGAGGAAGGCTTTTAGGGCCGACACCGATGAGGTGGTGATGCTAGCAAGGCCTATATCAAATGGTTCGACCTCTTCCTCCTCCAGAAGGAGAGCCAAGACATCGATAGAGAGTCGATCGACGAGTTCCGCCAGGTTGTCCGGCGAGCCCTCCACACGGGCTTCCCCAACACGAGCGCCACCGTCGACTTCGTAGATCTCGGCCACGAATCGGAGGGTTGACCCTAGCGATATTGTCGATCCGATGAGCGCGTAGCGTGCGCCGGTCGCAGCCGCCACGTCGAGAGCCGCTTCCAAATTTGCGGGCGCCGTGTCACCTCCGGTCCGCTCCATCCACTGGGCGAGAACGGTCCGGCTGTTGATCGCACGAAGGCCCCCCGCCCCGTCCAGGTTCGTGGACAACAGATCCACCATGCCTTCGCGCCAAATGTCGAGATCGGAATCCGCGACCCGAAACGGAAGAATAGCTATTGCAGGAGCGGCCTCGGCCAGCGCCGGATCGGGGCTGAAACTCTCGCCCCGATGCTGGATGACCACGTAGAGACCGGCTAGGCCGAGTACTGCGGCGACCGCAATCGCACCCGCGATCACTCGCCGCGGAATTCGCTCGATCCATATCGACCGTGGCGGGGGCGCGATCCCCTCTGGCACATGGGTAACGGCAAACAGCCGCCACTGTCCCGGAACGCCCTTCAGGTCCCGACGCCCGCAGTCCTCGAACCCGAAGCCGGATCCCAACTCCGCATCTCGCACGCCGCTTGTGACGAGGATCTCCCCGGGTGCCGCTTCGGCTGCCACGCGAGCTCCCACGTGCACTGCGATCCCACCGAGGTCGCCCTCAGCGGTTCGCTCAACCTCGCCCATGTGGAGACCGCAGCGGACCTCGAGATCGAGATCGCGGACGCCCTCGCGGATTGCTTGTGCGCACAGGATCGCCCACTCCGCCGTGTCGAAGACGACCAGGAACCCATCGCCGGCGGTGGCGATCTCCTGGCCGTGATACCGACGGAGGGCCCGGCGTACGAACTCATGGTGCTCGGCGAGGAGGTCGCGCCAGCCGCGGTCACCCAGCTCGATGGCGCGCTCGGTCGAGCTGACGATGTCGGTGAAGAGGATGGTCTGGAGGGATCGACGGGAGCTCATCTGGCCTCGCGTCTAGTATACTCTGAAGCCAGTGGAGGGAGTGGCCGTAGCTTGATGAGAGACGCGAACTGCGCGATCTGGAGCGGCTAGTGAAGTGAACCCGTCAGCTGAGGAGGTGCACGGAGTCAGGCAGTTCTCATACTTACGGTGTCGGTTGCGGGCTGCGAAGGCGGACCGCTCCACCTTGGGTGGCCGATTGTCTCAGGGGGGAACGACCTCAAAGAGCTGGCCTGGCATGTCGGAGGTGAAAAAAGTTCTCGCGCGCGCGGACAGGTCAATAAAAGGGAAAGAGATGAAATGAGAGATAGATTGAAGAATGACAGGCGCACGCGAAGACATAACCGTTGAGGAGGACCTCCGCGCGAGAGGCCTCGATCCAGAATTTGTCAAGTTCGGTAGGCTTGTAGGCAAAGACCTCCCGAGCCCGCTGGACATGACCGTCTCGCAGTTCAAGCTTGCGTCGATCGGAGGTCGAGCCCTTGATGCGGCAGACACATTGTTCTGCGGACTTGAGCAGCAGCTCACCCGAATGTGCGAGCCTCCACCTGAGGACGAGCAGTTGTCCGATGTGCTCAAACAGATTTCGGATGCTGAGGTGACACTTGTGCTACTTCTCCGCTTCCGCCGAGCTGCTGTACTGATCAGAATGCATGTGCCGGGCTGCGACCGTCTTGAAGAGGCGATCGCCGCATTTGACGCCGCCGTTCCGGACCTTAAGCATCTGCGAGATACCTGGGAGCACTTTGACGACTACATCTTGGGAAAAGGTCGCCACGAGCCGCCGCGCGGAACAGGACGATCCTACACCTATCGCCACGGTGATGCCCCAATAGTCCAACGATATGATCGGACGGTTGACCTTGGTAAAACGATCAGGGTGGCCCGTCACCTTTATGAGCAAATGTATGAAGTTGCGGTAGGTCATCGCCCTCATCTCCTAGAGGATCCGAGAAAGGATCAACGCCACGGTGGTGGGGCATGAATTCAGCCGCAGCTCCGAAACGACTTGGACTTGTGTTCGCGTGGCGAAAGGGAGACTGCTGCCAGCGAGAGTCTGATCGCGCCACGTGGAGCTTGGTATTACATAGCCGCGCACGTGTTGGGGAGTGATAGAAGGGAAGGGGAACGGACGCGGATCGTTCCACCCCAGGGGCCGGT